>DASSOY010000049.1 GCA_035700025.1 Bacillales bacterium
TCGGCCACTATGTCATGCACCATTTAATCAAAAGTGTCATCGGTGTGATTGTTATGACGCTCATCGGGCTGTACGCGGCTTCGCGGCTGTTCCGCTTCGCGATTTCTAAATGGGGAGGGCGGCTCGGCGTGACATCGCCGATGGACATCGCATCGCTGCCGGTGTTGCTGCTCATCTTTTCTTTGTTGTCTTTCGCGGTTTCGCCTGTCGAAAACGCGGTTTCCCGCCATGCGGAGCACGAAGCGGACGCTTTCGCACTGAAAATGACGCATGATCCCGAGGCGGCGATCGGCTTTTTCCATAAAGCAGCGCCGATCAGTTTGAGTGAGACAAACCCGCCCGCGCTTGTAAAATTTTTTCTTTACGGGCATCCGACTGACATGGAGCGTATCGTTTTCTTCATGAACGCACGTGATAAATAAAAGCAGTTGTTCCGCTGATGCGGAACAACTGCTTTTTTACAGGGATTTCATGTATTGCACGACTGCATCGCTCCCTGACAGGGTGAGTGCCTTGCGCGCATGCGCTTCGCAAATTGTGCTTTCCAGCTGCAGCATCTGATCGCGCGCGGGCAAGATCGATGAGGCACTCATGCTGAATTCGTCGAGTCCGAGTCCGAGCAGCAATGGAAGCGCCGTTGCTTCGCCAGCCATCTCTCCGCACATGCCAACCCATTTCCCTTGCTCATGCGCGCAAGTAATGACATGTTCGATCAGGCTCAAGATGGCAGGAGAATAAGGTTGGTACAAATATGAAACCGTTTCGTTCATGCGGTCGGCCGCCATCGTATATTGAATTAAATCGTTCGTGCCGATGCTGAAAAAATCGACTTCCTCGGCAAACTGCTTCGCCATTACGGCAGCAGCAGGAATCTCTACCATCATGCCGATTTCCAACGTTTCCGATACTTCGATTCCTTTTGTAAGCAGTTTCTCTTTTTCTTCTAACAAGATTTGTTTCGCCTGCTTAAATTCATTGATCGTCGCGATCATCGGAAACATGACGCGCAGATTTCCGTACACGCTTGCCCTTAACAAGGCACGCAATTGCGTGCGGAAAATTTCCTCGTGCTTGAAACAGAGACGAATCGCACGTACGCCGAGGAAAGGATTTAATTCTTCAGGCAGCTCCAAGTATGGTAATTCTTTGTCGCCGCCGATGTCGAGCGTGCGAATGATAACAGGTTTGTCATCCATTTGTTCAAGGACGATTTTATACGCTTCGAACTGTTCTTCTTCACTCGGCAATTGTTCTCGTCCCATGTACAAAAACTCGGTACGATACAAGCCGACGCCTTCCGCACCGTTGGATAAAACATGATCGAGATCGGCGGGGGAGCCGATGTTGGCGGCGAGTTCGACGTGTTTCCCGTCGCTTGTGACGGTCGGTTCGTTTACTATCTGTTGTAACTGTTGCTCGCTTTCCAATTGAGCTTTTTGCTTGAGTTCGTATTGTTCAATTTCTTCTTTTGTCGGATCAACGATGACGATCCCTTCGTTACCATCGACAATCGCGAGCATGCCGTTTTCCACGCTCGTCGTCACATTGGTCGTCCCGACGACTGCGGGAATTTCCAATGATCGTGCCATGATGGCCGAATGGGAGGTTCTTCCGCCGATGTCAGTTGTAAACCCTTTGACGAATTCGCGGTTCAGCTGCGCTGTATCTGACGGGGTTAGATCTTCGGCGATGACGATCACTTCTTCGGTAATGAGGGCCGGGTTTGAAAACTCAACACCGAGCAAATGCGACAGCACGCGTTTAGAAATATCGCGAATATCGGCCGCGCGTTCCCGCATGTATTCGTTACCCATGTTTTCGAAGATGGCGACAAAGCCGTTGGTGACTTCATGCAAAGCGCGTTCCGCTTTCATTTTCTCATGCTCGATTTTTTCCTGGACTTGCCCGAGCCATTCGGGATCTCGCAAAACAAGAAGATGGGCGGAAAAGATTTCCGCTTTGTCTTCACCTAGCGATTTTTTCGTATACGTTTTGATTTCTTCGAGTTCACGCCCAGAAATTTCAACGGCTTGTTCGAGTCGCTTCTGTTCTTGTGAAGCGTCTTCGGCAGGATCCAGCGGAATGTCTATTTCAGGATTTTTCATTAAAAAGACACGGGCAAAGGCGATGCCTCTCGATGTAGCAATTCCTTTAAGGTGAATACTCATATTTTTATAAAGCCTTCCTTCTGTGACGAATTTTACACAATTTCTTTACGGTTGCCTTTAAACATAACGGTCAGAATGGAGGCAATCACGACACCAATCAAAATCGCGAGGACGTAAAGCCAAACGTTTCCGATCAACGGAAAGACGAAAATGCCGCCGTGAGGAGCGGGCAAGGTGACCTTGAACAACATTGTTAAGGCACCGGTCACGGCCGATCCGACCATGATCGACGGGATGACACGGAAAGGATCGCGTGTGGCGAAAGGGATCGCACCTTCCGTAATGAATGCCGCCCCGAGCAGGACAGCCGCTTTACCGGCATCTTTTTCTTCATTCGTAAAGCGGTTTTTCTTCATGAAAGTGGCCAGGGCCATCGCGAGAGGCGGAACCATTCCGGCGCCCATGACGGCAGCCATGATAATTTGTGCTTCAGGTGTTCCCGAACCAAGAAGCCCGACGGCAAAGAAGTAGGCGACCTTATTAAACGGTCCGCCCATGTCAAAGGCCATCATTGCGCCGAGCAATATGCCGAGTCCGATCGAACCGCTCGCTCCGATATTGCTTAAACCTTGGGTCAACAAGTCCATGAGTGCCGCTATCGGTCCGCCGAGAACATAAATCATCAGCAACCCGACGATGCCGACAGACAGTACAGGCAAAATTAACACTGGTTTGATGCCTTCGAGAGATCGAGGCAATCGGATCGACTGATTCAACCATTTCGTAATGTAACCGGCGAGAAAACCTGCCAAAATGCCGCCTAGATAACCGGCACTCGCGTGCGGATCGCCGTACATAGCGCCTTGTGTACCGATCCAACCGCCAACTAAGCCAGCGGCGAACCCGGGCCGATCAGCGATCGACTGGGCGATGAAAGCAGCAAGAATCGGGACAAAAAGTGCGAATGCTGAACCGCCGCCGATATTCATGAATGCCTTGGCAAGAGAAGATTTCGAGTCAATGTCGATGGCGAAGGAAAGAGCGATGAAAATACCACCAGCGACGACAAGCGGCAGCATATGTGAGACGCCGTTCATCAAGTGCTTGTAGCCTGCAGGCATTTGAGACTTTCGTTCTGACTTCTGTTGTTGAACTTTTTCCAAATAATCGTTTTCGCCGACGCCGTATACCGGTTGTTCCAGCGCACGTTCAATGAGCGATTTCGCGTCCTTGATCGCACTGGAAACTGAATCTTGCGTCAAACGTTTGCCGACGAATCGGTCCAATTCGACTTTTTTGTCGGCTGCGACGATAACAGCGTCTGCTGAAGCGATTTCCGAGTCCGACAGTTCTTGTTCGACACCGGATGCACCTTGGGTTTCTACGCGCATCTCGTAACCTAGTTCTTTGGCAGCTTGCGTTAAAGCTTCTTGTGCCATGTAAGTGTGGGCGATCCCTGTCGGGCACGCCGTTACGGCAACAATTTTTTTCATTGGTTTACCTCCTGTTTTTCAATTTGAATGGACTTAAGCAACGGATTTATATCGGTAAGTTCAGGTTGTACGGTACCTTCTTTCATAACGGCTGCCGTACCACTTGCGGCAGCAAATCTAATCGTTTCGTTTATCGGGAGATTTTCGTAAAATCCATGTAAAAATCCAGCGACGACTGAGTCACCGGCGCCAACTGGGGACCGGACATCAACCTTCGGAACGGTCACCTTCCAAACGCCTTGTCTCTTTGCAACGATCATTCCTTGTGCTCCCAATGAAACGGCAACCGTACTGATGCCTGAACGGGCCAACTTTTCTGCAGCATTTATGATTTCTTGCGATGTTTTCAAGTTCTCGCCTGTGAGTTCTTGCAACTCCTCAATGTTTGGTTTTATGAAATCAGGTTGGGCTCGAATCGCATATGCTAATGCCTTTCCGCTCGTATCGAGCGCGATTTTGGCGCCATAAGCTTTGCAACTTTGGATCGCTTGTTCGTACCAGTCGTCAGGGGCTTGTTCCGGTAACTTCCCGCATAAAGCGATCCATTCACTTTCCTTCGCCGCATTTTCCAACAAACTGTCCAACTTCCCCCAATCTTCTCTTTTAAGCGACGGTGAAGGGGAATTCAACTCGGTTAAGCGACCGTCCCGTTCCACAATTTTAACGTTCATTCTCGTTTCTTGAGCAATGGACTGAAAACGCGTACAAATTCCTGCATCATTTAAGCTATTTTCAATCCAACGCCCGTTGTCGCCGCCAAGAAAACCTGATGCGACAACAGGTGCTCCGAACGAATGCAGCGCTTTTGCAACATTGATGCCTTTTCCGCCGGGACTTTTTATCGATTGCGATGGACGGTGTAATGCTCCGGGTTGCAATGATTCCAAATGAACGAAAACATCCATTGCCGGATTTAAGGTGATCGTTAAGATGTTTCTGTTCTTTTCTCGATTCATCATTCTTTCCTTTCTGGTAAGCTTGATTCTGCGGCGATGACGTGAACGTTGTGCTTAGCAAAAGCCTCATGATAAGGTTCAGGAAGTGTACGTTCCGTTAAAAAATGGGTCAAATTTGCGAGATCGCATACTTTTGTGAGACTTCGTTTGCCGAGCTTGCTGTGATCTGCCACGAGAATCACTTCTCGTGCTGAAGCGATCATCGCCTTCTTCGTCGATGCTTCTGTCGGATTCGGCGTTGAGATTCCGCGATTTAGCGAAACAGCATTCGCCCCAAGAAACAACTTGTCTGCATTCATTTCGCACAGCATTGACTCTGTTAACGGTCCAACCATCGCTCCCGTGGTTGGTCTTAATTCGCCGCCAAGAAAAATGAGTTTCGCCCGTGGAAGTGAAGAAACCTCCTGCCCAATTTGCAAGCTGTTCGTGATAATAGTCAAGTCGATGTTTGGCAGCTGTCTTGCAATTTCGGCCGTTGTCGTTCCGGAATCAAGGATGACCGTTTCTCCTTCTTCAATCATCGAAACAGCGATACGGGCGATTTGCTTTTTCTCACTCGGATAATGAATAATCTTCTCTTGCAAAGAGGGTTCAAATGAAGAAACTTCAGCTGCAATGGCTCCACCATGCGTTCTTTTTAATTCGTGAATTTTCTCGAGTTCATGCAAATCACGGCGAATTGTCGATTCGGAAACGTGAAATAGGTCGACAAGTTCAGTTACCGTCAAACTTTGCTTTTCCTTTAGCAGGTGAATAATTTTTTGTTTGCGTTCGTCTGAAAACATATCATCACATCCATGATTGAATATGCGCAATAAATGACTGAATATGATCATTTATGATTGATTGTGATCATTATATTCGATATAATAAAAGTTGTCAATGAATCTAAGAAAGCGCTCTCAGTCGTTAGACGGCGCTTCAGGCTGCAGAAAAAGGAGAGGTAGAATGATAGAAAAGCAAAACATCATCTTTGATTTGCACGCGGATTCTCAAGAAGAAGCCATTCGGAAAATCGTTGAGAAAGCAGCGGAAGTCGGAAAAGTATCCGACATCCAACAGGTTGTCAAGACGGTGTTGAATCGTGAAGCGGAAGGAACAACAGGTTTCGGAAAAAACATTGCGATTCCACACGGAAAGTCAACCGGGGTGAACGAACCGATTCTTTTATTCGCGAAAACGAACGACCCGTTGGAGTGGGAGTCAATGGACGGGGAACCGGTTCAAGTGATTTTCATGATTCTCGTGCCTGAAGAAAGTCACGGCGAACATTTGCAATTGTTGGCGAAATTGGCCCGAAAATTAATGCATGACGATTTTGTTTCAACATTGAAGAACACGGATAACGCAGAAGATTTAACGAGTTTTCTCGAAAATCAATTGGCTTAAACGCAAAAAAAGTTCCGGAAACGTTTCGCTTCCGGAACTTTTTTGATAGATTCTAGTCGTGGATTCCGCCGTGAGGTGTCCAGTATCGTAGTGATATCTGTTGCGGAACTTTGAGTTGCCGAGTAATCCGCGGAAAAAGACCATGTCAAAGCACCGACTAACAATAAACTGAGAAACAATTTACATAAGCTGTTTCACGCTCCTTGTTCATATTTTTTTTGGCGTCACGCATGTTGACGAAAAACTGATTCGCTTCTTTGTACTTTTCAATTCCTCCATAAAAACTTGCCAGCTCTTCACCATACTCGATGACAAATTCCCAAAGTTCATGGTCATAAAAGTAGGCGATCCCTTTTTCATACGTTTGCTCGAACCTGGCAAGTTCGATGAATTTTGCTTGCAAAAGCTTGAAGTGATGGAGGTATTCTTCAATTTAGTACGTTTCGCAGAAATCGAGTCCAACACTCAGCGTTTTGCGGGCACGATGGACATTGCCGGTTTTGAAATAATTAGCGGCCAGCAAATATAGGTTTTGCGCTTGCAGGAAATCGTTGCTGTTTCCTAAAATTTCGCTCGCTTTTAACAAATAGTACAGAGCCATTTTCGGCTCCGATTTTTTCGAATACGAGTAGCTGATGTTGTGATACAAAAACATTTTTAAATAGTCGTTGTTTTTTGCGTAAATCAGCGCGTTTTGATAATTAATGCTTACGTCGATAAAGATTATGCTGAGGCTTACAAAAACTTTGATGTCGCCTATCAATTTATCATGACCGGTTCAGCCAAAGGTTGTCAAATGCGATTGTGCAGCAATTCCCTGACAAGTTCGCGGCCAATGACATGCCGTCAGAAATGCTAAAAACGGACATGGGGGCACTGCCGGAGACCAAGGCGAATTCTTTGCCGTTCTTCTCGTTGCGATAGCCGGTATTTTTTCAGCCGGCATTTACATTACGCGAAAAAAAGCGCGAAAACCTAAGAGAGAAAACGAGAGGTGAAACCTCTCGTTTTCTCTCAACAAGGAGGATTGTGATGAGACAGAAAATCAAAGGAATTGATTGGCATCAGTATGCTCATCTTTGCTGTTGGTTGCGGAAGTGCATCACAAGCTTCAACAACACAAAAGGATTCACAGACCTCTGAATCAACAATGGCCGCTCAGGATCTGTCGACTGCATATGGAAACCCAATCGCTTCGTTTGATTGGCAACAATTCAGCCATAATCATTCACAAGACAAGCTTCAAGACGAATCGAAAATCGCCCCTTCGAAAAAGAGAGAGATCGTTCCATCTGAAATTGTGATTCCGGCGATTAATGTTTCCGCCAAGGTGATTTCGACTGGAAAAAGCAAAGACGGGTAGATGGGCACGCCAAAGAAGTGGGAAAATGTTGCCTGGTACAAACTTGGCGCGAAACCTGGGGAGAAGGGAAGCGCTGTTTTTGCCGGCCACGTCGATAGCAAAAGCGGGCCGGCGGTATTTTTTAACTTGAAAGATCTTAAAAAAGGCGACCTCGTGAAAAACGAAAAAGGAGTAACACTCATATTTCAAGTGTATGATAAACACGCTTATCCGCGAAATGACGCGCCGTTGCAAAGGATCTTCGGATATACGTCGGTACAAGTGATTCGCTTAATCACTTGTACCGGGAATTTCAATTATGAAGCCCATACGCATAAGAAACGTTTAACGGTGTCGGCCGTATTGCTGGCCGAAAAATGATCAGAACTTTATTGTCCTCCGAAAACGAGTTATAATATAAAAAAAGCCACCATCTTTAGGAGGACGCTTAAAATGGGTTTAGGTTTCGGCGAAGTAATGCTGATCATGTTTTTCGCTGTCATGGTGTTCGGAACGAAGAAACTCCCTGAACTCGGCAAGGCTGCCGGTCACACCTTGCGGGAATTCAGAAATGCCACGAAGGGCATATTGAGTGAGGAAGAAGAAGCCAAAACGAAGAAATAAAGAAAAGGAAGCGCACGTTTACGCTCCTTTTCTTTTTTTGTGAAATTTATACATGAGGAATACCACTCCGACAACGAGAGCTCCGAAAGCGATAATGTTTATGTAAGGGGCTGCTGCCTCATCGATCGCTCGCCAGTTGTCACCGAGCGTCATGCCTAAATACAAAAACAGGATTGACCACGGAATCATGGCAAGCACCGTATAGAACGTGAATTTGGCGAAATTCATTTTGGCTAACCCCGCGGGTATCGAAATCGCTTGCCGCACGACAGGGATGAACCGTGCGAAGAAGACGACACCGCTGCCGTATTTTTCAAACCATCCTTCAGCGATCGCGACGTGTTTTTCGTGCAGGAAGATGTATTTCCCGAACTTTTTCACAAACGGCCGCCCGCCGTAATAACCGATCCAATAAATGAACCATTGTTGAATCGTTCCGCCGATTAAGCCGGCGATCACGGCCCCGACAAATGTGATTTCCCCTCTCGAGATCATGAAGCCGCCGTAGGACAACACGATTTCGCTCGGAATCACTTCGACCATGAGACCGAGACAAATCCCCCAGTAGCCGAGTCCGACGATCCAGTTTAACAAGGCTGATATGATCGTTCCCATATGGTTTCCACTCCAATTGCGAACATTTTTGCCACCCCTCCATTGTAGCATGTTCTCTTTTCCCGTGAACGGAAAACGAGAAATCCCTTGTCCCATTGTATGCCGCTTACAGAAACGATAGAAGACCTCGCGAAAATTGCGTTTCCCGAGACACCCTAAACGGAAGGGCTGTCGTTAAACTTTCCCTTATAAAGTCCGTGTCCACTATGCTAAAATAAAACCATTGAAAACGTAAGGGAGAGTCGTGGATGAACGAACAGGCAAACGAGAAGAAATTCGCGGGAGAAGCGGCCGCGGAATACGTGGAAAACGGAATGACCGTCGGTCTCGGAACCGGTTCGACGGTAAAGTATACGATTGAAAAGTTAGCCGAAAGAATGAACAATGAGGGATTGCGGTTTCGCGGCGTTCCGACGTCGTTCCAGACGGAACGTTTGGCCCAGTCATTAGGTATTCCGCTTGTGACCTTGGACGAAGCGATTGAACTCGACTTGACCATTGACGGAGCGGATGAACTCGACAACCGTTTGAACGGCATTAAAGGAGGCGGAGGCGCGCTGCTTCGGGAAAAAATCGTCGCTTCCGCAAGCAAACGCACCATTTGGACGGCACATGCGGCCAAGAAGGTCGAAAAGCTCGGCACCTTCCCGCTTCCTGTCGAGATTGTTCCGTTTGCCGCAGCTGTCGTCCTGCGAAAACTTGAAGGGGAAGGCATGCGTCCGGAAATTCGCCAAGTGAATGGCGAGCCGTACGAAACGGATAATGGAAACTGGATCGTTGATTTGCACCTCGGCGAGATTGATGATCCTGAACATCTCGAACAATGGCTCAACTTGCTGCCGGGCGTTGTTGAAAACGGCTTGTTTTTGAACCGGACCGACATGGCCGTGATCGCCGAAGGTTCGAAGGTTACGGTCATTAAGAAATAAAGATGGGGAGGAATTCGATGTCGAAGAAACGAGTCGGTTTGCTGTACGGTGGTAAATCTGCCGAATATGAAGTGTCCGTGCAGACGGCGCTTTCCGTCATGAATGCGTTGGACAGCGACAAATACGACATTCATCCAATTTATATATCTAAACAAGGCGAATGGATTCACGGACCGAAAATTACCGGCAAGGTCGAAGAGGCGGCAAAATTGGAGTTCCGCGCTCGTGAAGGGAACGCAACGCCGGCGTTGTCTCCGCAGTCGCAATGGCTTAACAATACAACCGGTGATAACGACCCATCATCTTCGCTGGACGTGATTTTTCCGCTGCTGCACGGCCCGAATGGCGAAGACGGAACGGTACAAGGCTTGCTGGAGCTATTGAACCTTCCGTATGTCGGTTCCGGAGTGATGGCTTCTGCGGCCGCGATGGATAAATGGACGATGAAGGACGTTTTCGCCGCCAAAGGATTTCCACAGGCCAATTACATCGGCATTCGTAAGAAAGATTGGGAAAAAGATCCGCAGGCGGCGTATCGGGAAGTGGTCGATTCGATCGGGCTCCCTTGTTTCGTGAAGCCGGCCAACTTAGGATCGAGCGTCGGCATATCGAAGTGCAAGACGAAGGAAGGCCTTGAAGAGGCGTTTCGGGAAGCGTTTCAATTTGACCGGAAAATTGTCGTTGAGGAGCACGTCGATGGACGAGAAATCGAAGTCGGCGTTCTCGGTAACGATGACGTCGAAGTTTCCGTCGCCGGGGAAATCGTGCCCGGCGCTGAATTTTACGATTACCGTGCCAAATACGAAGAAGGGGAAACGTCGCTCGTTATTCCGGCAGACATCCCCGATGCGACGTACGAGGAAATTCGCATGATCGCTGTGAAAGCGTTTCGGGCGCTCGACTGCGCCGGGTTGTCGCGCATTGATTTTTTTGTCAGGAAAAGCGACGGAGCCGTTCTCATTAACGAAGTGAACACGATGCCGGGATTTACTCCGTACAGCATGTTTCCGTTGCTATGGAAAGAGAGCGGAATTCCGTACCCGGAATTGATTGACCGCTTGCTTCAGCTGGCCATTGAACGTTTCGAAGAAAAACAAACGATCAAATACACGAGAGACTAACCGCACCAGCGAATGGTAAACGTTAACGGGGATACGCCGCCATCAATGTCACATATTAAAAAAGGGCCGTACAATACGGCCCAAAATCGTAATAAGGCGGTGGCATTTCATGCAAATGCGCAACAATAACGTTTGGATTCCTATTGTCGCGTCGGTCGGAGTCGGTGCTGCGGCGTATTACAGCATGACGAAAGGCGGCAAAAACATCCAGAATGCATTGCAACAGATGGTCCCTTTCGTGACGAACCTCGGCGGCGCCACGCAAGCCGGCGGTCAACAAACGCAAGCCCAAGGCCAAGGCGTTCAAGGTACTGTTTCTTCGTATGAAGAAGACGAACTTTCCATTCATTAATGGCCATGTATTCCGGGAGAAGCTTGATCTTCTCCCGGATTTCCTATAAGAATTTCTTCAATTGCGACAAGCTTTTTTCCGTTGCCGCGGTTTTTTTCGCGATCCCGTACAAATCCCGCTTCATATCGTCTTTTTCGCTGCAAAATTGATCAATGCGGCAAACGTTGTCTTCTTCCATGTCGAGCCGTTGTTTCATGCTGGCTAAACTTTTTTTGATTTCACGCATTTCATCTTCAATGCCGTGAAGTTGATGTTCAAACCGCCCGGCTCGTTCGTCCAAGGCAGCCGCTTTTTCGCTGATCAATTGAAGGAACCTTTGTTCATTCTCCGTTAAAACCAAACCTTTTCACCCTTTCCAAGGTTCGTCTCGATTATAACAAACCTATAGCCGTTTGTAAGATATGCGAAACGTGTCGACGGGACAACTGGTTCCATCCTATGCAGCCAAAAACGGTGTTATTCCGATCATTCGCCGACCTATGAATTATACATAAAAAAGATGAATTTGTTCAATAATATAATCGATTTCCGAATCGCTCAGCGCATAGTACAAAGGCAAACGGAGCAGTCTCCCGCTTTCCTTCGTCGTATACCGGTCTTCCCCGTGAAAGCGGCCGAATGTTTTACCCGCTTTTGATGTGTGAAGAGGCACGTAATGGAAGACGGCCATGATTTCGCGGTTCATTAAATGTTCGATCAGGGCGGTTCTATCTTTTTCGTTTTTCGCTTTGATGTAAAACAAGTGTCCGTTGTGCCGGCTATGCTTTGGAACGTGGGGCAAATCAATCCAACCTTGTTCTGCGAGCGGAAGCAATCCTTTGTAATATTTCGACCAAGATTTGACGCGATCCGTGTTGATCAAAGATGCTTTCTCCATTTGCGCGAGCAAAAAAGCCGCGTTCAACTCAGCCGGCTGAGAAGACGATCCGATGTCGACCCACGAATACTTATCGACTTGTCCCCGGAAAAATTGCGATCGGTTTGTGCCTTTATCAAGCAAAATTTCCGTACGTTCAATGAATCGATCGTTGTTGACGAGCAGAGCACCGCCTTCGCCGCATGTAATGTTTTTCGTTTCGTGAAAACTGAACGTACCGAAGTCTCCGATCGTTCCGAGCGGCCTTTTTTTATACGTGGAAAGCAACCCTTGCGCGGCATCTTCGATAAGAAATAACCCGTGTTCATCCGCGATGGCTTGCAGCGCGTCCATTTCGCATGATATTCCGGCATAGTGCATGGCAACGATGGCTTTCGTTCTTTCCGTGATGGCTTCTTCAACGCGCCTTTCATCGATGTTCATCGTCTCTGGGTGAATGTCTACAAATACGAGCTCCGCACCGCGCAAAGCGAACGCATTCGCCGTTGACACGAACGTGAACGATGGCATGATCACCTCGTCTCCTGGCTTTATGTTTGCCAGAAGCGCGCTCACTTCAAGGGCGTCCGTGCAAGACGTTGTCAAATACGCCTTATTGCAACCGCATTTATCTTCCAGCCAACGATTGCATTTTTTCGTAAATTCACCGTTTCCCGATAACCGGCGGTTTTCAATTGCCGCTCTCATGTAGCCTTTTTCATTGCCGGTAACCGCGGGTTTGTTGAATGGAATCACGTTTCTCCCCCCATTATCCGATCGATTTGCTCGTTACGAAGATCCCTAGTACGATCAATCCAAGTCCGATTAATTTGTAAGCCGTGACCGGTTCGCGAAACAAGACGACCGACAACAAAAACACGAGCACGAAAGACAGGCTCATGAAAGGGTACGCATAACTGATGTTGAATTTCGTCATCGCCGCCATCCAAAACAAGGAAGCGACGAACGCCGACACGAATCCGGACAAAATGAGCGGATCGAGCAGCAACCGCAGCAAAAACATTAGTTTTTGCCCGAAATCTTGCGGCAATGAGCCGTATGTACGAATTCTCCATTTCAAGATGATTTGGCCGTACACGGTGAAACAGATCGTGCCGAAAATGTACAAGTACCCCACTGTTTACGTCCTTTCCTGTTGACCGCGTTCTCGGTCCGGAACGTATTTGTGATACACGTCGACCGCTTCCCGAAATCGAAATCCGAGCGAGGCGGTCAAGTTGACCATCGCCACGTTGCAAGCCGAAATCGAGGTCGATACTTCTCCATACCCGTTCGCAAACAATTTTTTGCAAATGAGCGACCAAAAATATTTTGAAAACCCGCGTCCTTGGAAGGAGGGACGCATCCCATACAGAACGATATGATCGTCCTGAATGCCAGCGAAACCGGCTAGACTTTCGTCGTGCGTCAGTTTCCATACCGTATCTTCCTCATGTAATTGTGCCAACCAGTTCGCGAATCGTTTGTCCGCTCCGGAATTGCTCATGTTGAAATCACGATGAAACCGGTCGTGGCGGTAGACAGCTGCGGCGATTTGCTGTGCCGCGGCGATATTGGACATGTCGGCAACCGCACACCGGTCGTTCTTAAATGGGCGAAAGGTTGAACGGCTCACGACAGGTTTCAATAATGTGTCGCCATAATAAAACCCGTGCATAACAACTGCCTTTTTTGAAGCAAGCGGGTCCATTTTTACCGTATAGTGGCCGGGTTCGCACGTTTGCCGCAACGTTTCTTCCGACGCTTCGTCAAGGACGAAGGTACGGATGTCGAACGCTTTCTCGTCCCATGGGGTCGGTCGTATAAGATTGCTCACCGCTGCCTTCTCCTTCCGCCTCCGCAACATCGTTGATCCCGACGGTATCCTGCACGATGTAAAGCGGACGTTGTTTCACTTCATCAAAGATTTTGCCGATGTACAGTCCGATAACGCCGAAATTGGCGAATAACAGCCCGCCGATAAAATAAAGCGAGACCATTACGCTCGTCCACCCGGGGACCGGCTGGAATAAAAACAAGTACCGGTAGACGAGGGAAAGCCCGTATAGAAAAGATACGAGTGCGACGGCAAATCCGAATTGAATCGAAAGTTTCAACGGTTTGTTCGACTGCGCAACGATGCCGTCAATTGCCAAGTTCCACAGTTTTCGCCAACTGTAACTCGATTTTCCGAGCGGTCGCCGGGCATGGGCGACATTGACCGCAGTCGCGCGAAACCCCATCCATTTGACAAACAGCGGAAACGAACGGTTTTGTTCCCGCATTCGGCGAAAACTAGCAACGACTTTGTCTGAACAGATGCTGAAATTGGCAATCGTCGTATCTGAACGATTTTCCGTGAAATAGTCGTAAATTTTATAAAAAAACCGGGAGGGCCACCGCTTCCAAACGGAATCTTGCCGTACATGGCGCCTTCCGAACACGACGTCATAACCTTCCAGCGCTTTTTGATACAGTTTCGCTATTTCTTCCGGCTGATCTTGCAAATCGCAATCCATGACCACCATCCACTTGCCTGCAACATGATCAATGCCGGCGGTGATGGCATGATGTTGCCCGAAATTGCGTGACAAATTGATGCCTTTGACACGCGCGTCGCGTTCGGCGAGATCAGAAATGATCGCCCAACAGTTGTCGGGGCTCGCATCGTTCACGAAAATGATCTCAAAGTCGACTTTTATTTTGCCGAGGCTTCGTTTTAATCGTTCATACAACGGCATGAGGCTCGCTTCACTTTTGTACACGGGTGTTACGATCGAAATTTCCGGCCTGTTCAACTTCATTCACATACCACTCCACTGTCATCCTCAAACCGACCGTGAACGGCGTCTCGGGCTGCCATCCGGTTTCGCGTTTCAATTTGCTAATATCGACCGCATAGCGGCGGTCGTGGCCTTCACGGTCTTTAACAAAGGAAATCAAACGGCGGAAGCTTGACAAACCAGCGGATTGTCGAATCTCACGACAACGTTCATCAAGCAGCCGGCAAATGTGTTCCGCCACTTGTACATTGGTCCATTCGTTGTTTCCGCCGATATTGTATGCCTCTCCTGCTCTCCCGCAGTGAAAAGCCATGTCGATCCCTTTGCAGTGATCAAGGACGTAAATCCAATCTCTTCTATTTTGTCCATCTCCGTAAATGGGAATACGTTCGGCCCGCAACGCTTTCCGGATAATGGTCGGAATGAGTTTTTCCGGATGTTGTTTCGGTCCGTAATTATTGGAACAGTGGGTGATGACGGTATTCATGCCATACGTTTTGGCGTAGCTGGCGACGAGCAAATCAGAAGCCGCTTTACTCGCGCTGTACGGGCTGCTCGGATTGTATGGGGAGTGCTCCGTGAATTTCCCCGTGCCTTCGAGCGATCCGTAAACTTCGTCGGTAGAAACATGATGAAACCGTTTGTCTTTAAATCCTTTCGAACGGGACCAGTGGTTTTTGGCGACATCAAGCAAAGTGAACGTTCCGCGTACGTTCGTATCAACGAAAACGTCCGGTGACCGAATCGACCGGTCGACGTGAGATTCCGCAGCTAAATGGATGACCGCGTCAAAATCATATTGGTCAAACAAGCGTTCAACGAGCGGCCGATCGTTAATGTCGCCTTGTACAAGAACGCAACGTCTCTTACGCGACCATGATGTTGTTTCTTGTTTGTTGGAGGCATAAGTCAGTTTATCGAGATTGACGAGTTTGCAGCCGGGGTATTTTTTTATAAAAAAATCAATGAAATGGACACCGATGAACCCCGCACCGCCGGTTACGAGTATGTTTTCGTACATTTGGACCGCTCCTTTCTTCCGGCAGCGAATCTCAATGGCTGCGCGACAAAAGTTTATTCAAATAAGCGGCGTAGCCGTTGTTTCCGAGCTTTTCGACCGAGGCGGCCAACCGGTGCTCATCAATGTAACCGCAGTTGAACGCAATCTCTTCGAGACAAGCGATTTTGAATCCGTGCCGTTTTTCGACCGTTTCAATGAATTGCGATGCTTCGAACAGCGCTTCCGGTGTACCAGTGTCGGTCCAGGAGAACCCGCGGCCCAACAGTTCGACGCTTAAGTCCCCCCGGTCAAGATAAAGGTTGTTGATGTCGGTAATCTCGAGTTCACCCCGTGCCGACGGATGCAAATTTTTTGCCATTTCGACGACGCCGCGATCGTAAAAATACAATCCGGTCACGGCAAAATCTGACCGTGGGCGTTTCGGTTTTTCCTCAATCGACAACACTTTTTGCTGATCGTTGAACGTAATGATTCCGAATCGTTCGGGTTCACTGACGCGGCAACCGAACAACGTCGCACCGCTTTCTTTTGCCGCGGCTTCGTGAAGCATATCGGAAAAGCCTTGCCCGTAAAATATATTGTCGCCCAACGCAAGCGCAACTCGATCGCCGCCGATAAACGATTCGCCGACGAGAAAGGCGTCGGCAATGCCGCGCGGTGCTTCTTGCACTGCATAAGAAATCGAGAGACCGAACGATTCGCCGCTGCCCAGCAATTGTTGGAAACGCGGAGTGTCCTCAGGCGTCGAAATGATGAGAATATCGCGAATGCCGGCAAGCATCAAAACCGACAACGGGTAGTAAATCATCGGCTTATCGTATACCGGAAGCAATTGTTTCGACATGCATTTGGTGAGCGGGTACAACCGGGTGCCTTTTCCTCCGGCGAGAACGATGCCTTTCATCACGGTTCTCCTTTCAACAAGGTGAATTGCATTCTTTACTTTTTATGTGAACATTGGCGATTCCATGCACGGAACATGGACATTTTCAGCCGCGACGGCAGCACCTAATCGAAACGAAAAATTCGACCGGCGATTCCTTTTTTTTACGCGCAATTATGATATATTAGAAAATAAGCTTCCCTTTCGGTACTGGAAATTGTCGGAAAAGTGGAACGGTTATGATCGGCCGTCAAAAGGGAATGGATTCGTACATGCCGCATGGCCCATGCGGGCAGCAACATTCAATAAGGGAGGAGAGTGCAGGAATGAGTGATCGAAACATTGACACGCTTCTGAAGGAAAGCCGTAAATTCGAGGTATCCGAGTCCTTTCGAAAAGCGGCGAATTTCAACGATCCCGGCGTCTACGAGAGGGCGGCGGAGGATCCGGAAGGTTATTGGGACGAACAAGCGCAAGCGCTCACGTGGTTCAAACCGTACAGCAAAGTGCTTGAATGGAATCCGCCGCATGCGAAATGGTATGTGGACGGAAAGCTGAACGCGGCGTACAACTGCGTTGATCGGCATAGAGAGGGGCCGCGGAAAAACAAAGCGGCGATCATTTGGGAAGGCGAACACGGCGAGAGCCAAGTGTTCACGTACGACATGCTCGGAAGAAAAGTGGACAAAGCGGCGCACATGCTGAAGGAACTCGGCATTGGAAAAGGGGACCGTGTCGCCGTTTACATGCCGATGATTCCCGAACTGCCGATCGCTCTTCTTGCTTGCGCGAAAGTTGGCGCGATTCATACGGTCGTGTTCGGCGGATTTGCGGCAAAATCGTTGCGCGAGCGTATTGACGATGCGGAAGCGAAGCTGCTGATTACGGCGGATGCCGGATGGCGGCGCGGGAAGCAAGTGCCGTTGAAGGCGAATGCCGATGAGGCGCTGGAAGGCGAGTCGTCGATCGAGAAGGTGCTCGTTGTCGAAAACATCGGCCGTGAAGCGTCGAACGCGAACATTGATCCGGAGCGGGACGTGGTCTGGCACGAATGGGAGGCTAAGATGCCCAACGATCCGTTTCCGGCAACGGAAATGGATGCCGAAGATGTGCTGTATTTGCTTTATACGTCGGGAACGACAGGAAAGCCGAAAGGGATCGTTCATACGACGGGCGGCTACATGGTCGGCGTCAACCATTCGATGCGCAGCGTGTTCGACATCAAGGATGAAGACATTTTTTGGTGTTCGGCCGACATCGGTTGGGTGACGGGACATTCGTATATTGTTTACGGGCCGTTGTCTGCAGGAGCGACGACGGTGATGTATGAAGGCGCACCGGACTATCCGCAGCGCGACCGCTTCTGGGACATCATCGAGAAGTATGGCGTGACGACGTTCTATACGGCACCGACATCGATTCGCACGTTCATGAAGTGGGGAACGGAACCGGTCGAAAAACATGATTTGAGCAGCTTGCGTCTGTTAGGAACGGTCGGCGAGCCGATCAATCCGGAAGCGTGGATGTGGTATCACAAGCATGTCGGTTACGAACGTTGTCCGATCGTTGATACGTGGTGGCAGACGGAAACGGGATGCGCGATGATCGCGCCGTTGCCTGGGATTACGGCGACGAAGCCGGGGTCGGCGACGAAACCGTTGCCGGGCATCATTGCCGATGTGGTTGATGATCAAGGAAATTCGGTCGAGCCGGGGAACGGCGGAACCCTCGTTATCAAACAGCCGTGGCCGTCAATGTTGCGGACGGTTTGGGGCGATGACGAACGTTTCCGAAACTCTTATTTTGGAAAATATGAAGGCATTTACATTCCCGGAGACGGCGCCCATAAAGACGAAGACGGCTATTACTGGATTCTCGGCCGTATGGACGATGTCATTAACGTATCGGGTCACCGGATCGGTACGATGGAAATCGAAAGCGCCATCGTCAACCATCAAGGTGTTGCGGAAGCGGCGGTGATCGGCAGAAAAGATGACGTGAAAGGGCAGGCGATCACCGCGTTCGTCACCGTCAAGGAAGGTGTCGAAGCGAATGATCGGCTGAAACAAGAAATCAATGAACAAGTCGCCGAGAAAATCGGAAAAATGGCGCGGCCCGAAGAAATCATTTTCACCGCTTCCTTGCCGAAAACGCGCAGCGCGAAAATCATGAGACGTTTGTTGCGTGACATTGCCGAAGGCAATGTGCTCGGCGATACGACAACGCTGGAAGATGCAAGTGTCGTCGAAGAACTGAAGAACAAGTACCAAGACAAAGAAGAATAAACTGATGCTCGAGGTTTCCCCGTTTATTGTTCTAACGACCATTTTTGCGCTTAGCTCGGTTTCGCTGTCTTTTCAGCCGAGTTGGGGCTGCCTAAGGTTTTTCATGTTCGTTAGAATGAGTGAAAGCCATGCAGATTCGTCGTTCACGAACCCCCTTGCTTATTTTGGCGAGGGGGTTTCCTGTTTTCTCTGATTTTGAAGCTTCACAGCGGCTTTCTAGCGTGAATAACCGAACGCTTTGTTTTTATGCATAAATCTTCCACAGGAACGCAAAATAAGTGGCGGAGGGTTGTCGAGCATGAACATTCAATGGAACGTGGAATCGATCGTATTAATCGGATCGACGCTCTTAGGCGCCGCCGGATCGTTGTGGATTATGAAAAACAATTGGAAAGCGTACGGGTTCCTGTTTGTGATCAGCGCTTTCGTTGGGCAGTTGATCTGTTACTTGTTCGTTGCGCTTGGTTATTATTCTTTTCCTTATACGATCTTGCCGCAAATTTCAGCCATGCCGTTCACAGCCATTTTGACGATATTCCCGTTTTACGTCCTTCTCGGTGTGCGCTACAGCCCGAGGCCTTGGGGCTGGAAGATTCCTTATTATTGGGTGTTTGTGCATCTCGGGATGCTTGGGGAAGTGTGGGCCGAGGAAAAAACGAATTTGATTCGTTACAAACTTGATTGGAACAATTGGGATTCTTACACATGGTGGTGGATCTACTTGCTGCTGTTCGAATGGGTCGGCGGATTGCTTGTTCCTGACGAAGATCGTAAACCATTGGATCCCGGTACGTTGCGCTTCGGCCGAATTGGTTGGTTCATTCTGCATTTCGTCTTGATCGGTTCGATCTACTTGGCTGGCGTTTTCACGGGATATAAATTGTTTTGAATTAGCATCGTCGGACTCGATATGAAGCAAGGACATCAAAAAGTTCAAAAGGTGGGAGATTGGACAAGGGGAAACGCCGATGGGTTCCCCTAAGTATTCGCGAGACGCTTTTGGTTAAACTAAAGAATAATTTTCCAAAAGGAGGTTCAACGATGAGAATAAAGATGGTTGCTATGCTTACCGTGCTTTGTCTCGGGATTTCCGCTTGCAGCGGTACCGAGCAAGATTCCGCGAACAAAAACGATGGAAGGCAAGTTAAGGCTGATCCGGTAGCCGGGGACGGCGCGGGGAAATCACTGACGGTTCCTCTTGTCAATGCAAAAGGGAAAAAGAGCGGGGAGGCGCGATTGGTCCAAACGTCCGACGGTGTCAAAATCCATGTGCAAGCTTCCGGGCTGAAGCCGGGCAAGCACGGAATCCATATTCACGAATTTGGAAAATGCACGCCGCCTGATTTCAAATCGGCGGGCGAACATTTTAATCCGTTCGGCAAACAACACGGACTCGCAAATCCGAAAGGTCCGCATGCAGGGGACTTACCGAATCTCGTCGTCGGAAAGTCCGGAGAGGTCGAGGCGTCCTTTACGGCGAAATATGTCACGCTGAAGCAAGGAAAGAACAACTCACTGCTTGATGCTGATGGCAGCGCGCTTGTCATTCACGCCGATCCTGACGACAACAAGTCGCAGCCTTCCGGGAATTCCGGAGCGCGGGTGCTGTGCGGCGTGATTGGGAAATAAAACGGCAGAATGGCCCCTTAATTGAAACGCCACGAGGCTGACTCGAAAAGTGAGTCAGCCTCTTTTTATGGCTGGATGTCGATGTGCTTAAAGTTAGTTACGTTAAACAGACCGAGGTCGGTGAGTTTCAGCTCAGGAATGACCGGTAAAGCGAGAAATGAGAGTGTGAGAAACGGATTGAAATCGCCTTGAAACCCGAGTTCTGGCAAGGTCTCGTTCAGCTTTTCCAGCTTCGCAGCGACTTCCCGGAAGCCGGCGTCGCTCATGAGACCACCGATCGGGAGGGCGAGCGAAGCGAGTACGCGCCCATCTTTGACGATGACGATTCCGCCTTGAATGTGTTTGATTTCGCGAATGGCTGCGAGCATGTCGTCGTCATTTGTGCCGATGACCAACAAGTTATGGGAGTCATGGGCGATCGTTGTTGCGATCGCGCCGGCCGTCAGGCCGAAGCCTTTCACGATGCCGAGCCCGACGTTGCCGGTGCGATGATGGCGCTCAACCACTGACATTTTTAACAAATCCTTTTCCGTCGAAGGTTGAAAATGGCCGTCTGCGACGTCCGCCTCAAGCACTCTGTGCTTGGTGTGCAAGCTGTTCGGCGTAATCTCAATCACGTTCGCTTTCACGTCTGCCAGCCGCAGGGAAAGCTGGTCAGCGCCAAGCTCCTTGAGCTTCACGCTGTCCTTCAGCACATCCGAACTCGCCGTTTTTCCTTCGGAAACGACTGTGCCGGCTCGCGCGGCGAGTTTCCCGCTCTTGTACACTTCGTGAATGTCCATATCGGTCAGATCGCCGTCCAGCAGCAGAAAATCCGCGTCGCAGCCCGGCGCGATCAGCCCTTTCCGTTTCATCCCGAAGCATTCGGCCGCATTCAACGTCGCCATCTGCAGCGCCAGCATCGGCTCAACGCCGAGCCGCACCGCTTTGCGGATATGATGATCGATGCTCCCTTCGGTCACAAGATCATCCAAATGCTTGTCGTCTGTGACGAACAAGCACCGCCGCGCGTTCCGCTCGTTCACTACGCTCACGAGCGCCGCCAAATCCTTCGCTGCGGAACCTTCGCGAAGCATCAAATACATGCCCCTCCGCAGCCGCTCCCGCGCCTCCGGCGCGTTCACGGCTTCGTGGTCCGTCCGGATGCCGGCGGCCGCGTACACGTTCAAGTCGTCCGCCGCCAATCCGGCCGCGTGCCCGTCGACGTTCTTTCCGGCTGCCTCGGCGTCACGGATTTTCCGGAGCATGTCCGCTGACGCGTCACGCACTGCCGGAAAATCCATCACCTCGCCGAGCCCGATCACGCGCGGGTGCTCGTAAAACGGCCGCAAATCTTCGGCCGTTAAACGAGCACCCGCATTTTCGAAAGCGGTCGCGGGGACGCATGAAGGCAGCGCGATGAAGACGTCGAGCGGAACGTCTTCCGAATCATCGAGCATAAACTGGATGCCGTCCGCACCGCTCACATTCGCGATTTCATGCGGATCGGCGACGACCGTCGTGACGCCGTGCGGCACGACGACTTTGGCGAATTCGGAAGGCGTGACCATCGCCGATTCAATATGGACGTGCCCGTCGATCAAGCCTGGAGCGATGAGTCGGTCTTCGGCATCGATGACTTGCTCACCTTCGTAGCCTCCAATGCCGACAATGACACCGTCGGTGATTGCGAGATCACCGGTGATGATTTCGCGATTTACTACATCTATGATTCTGCCGTTTTTCACGACGAGATCGGCCGGAATGCGTTTCGCGGCCGCTGCAATTCTTTTATCCATTTTACAAAATGCCCCTTTCTGTCGAAATTCATTGTAACGCTCGCAGGCAAAACAAGCAAAACGATTGAGATTCGCCGCCGGCAATGTTAAGTTTTTCAAGTTAGTACTCGAACGGAGAGGGGGGTCGCCCGTGAGGCATACGCTTTCATCGCTGCAATGGGGCATTTTCATTTTCGCGAGCATCATCGTGGCACCGTTGTCCGTCGGCCATGCATTCGGCATGTCTGCCGCAGAAATTACTGGGCTGTTGCAAAGAACATTTTTTATCATGGGCATCGCTTCGCTCTTGCAAGGTTTTTTCGGCCACCGGCTTCCGCTTTTGAACGGACCTGCCGGCTTGTGGTGGAGCGTTTTTCTTATGTTTGCCGGATTTGTGACCGGTTCTGGCGACGGGGCACAGATTATTTTGCGCAGCCTTGAGCTCGGATTGCTCATTTCCGGGGCGCTTTTTATCGGGATCAGTTTGTTTCGTTGGATGGATCATGTAAAAAAGTTATTTACGCCGGCAGTCACGGGGTCTTACTTGCTGTTGCTTGTCTGTCAGTTAAGCGGGCCGTTCATGAAAGGAATGCTCGGCGTCGGCTATGAAAATGCCTCCGCCGTGATCCCGAAAGTGGCGATTGCTGCTTTGGCGACGCTTATATTTTCCGTGTTGCTTGCGCGAAGCCGCAACCATTGGTTAAGCAGCTATTCGGTGCTCATCAGCATCGCTTTCGGGTGGATTTTGTTCGCCGTTCTCGGCATCGCAAAACCGATTACTTCTGCCGGAGCAGCTTGGTTTTCATTGCCGCACGTGCTCGTCTGGGGCGCACCGGCTTTCAACCTCGGTGTCGTTATCACATCGATTTTTACCGCTTTCTTATTAATGGCGAATATGGTTGCAAGCATTAATGTCGTCGCGGACGTGAGTGAACATACGTCAAATGCCAATGTGTACAATCGCTCCGGCATTGTGATGGGTATCAACCAAGCATTGACCGGCTTGTTTTCCGCCGTCGGCGGCGTGCCGATGTCTTCAGCTGCCGGCTTTATTGCGACGACGAAAATCAAAGAACGGCTCGCGTTTCTCATTGGGAGCGCGTTGGTGACGATCATCAGCTTATTTCCGCAACTAATGGCGTTTTTCGCATCGATTCCGATGCCTGTCGGCTATGCGACGATCTTTCTATCAATCTCGAGTTTACTCGGCTTGGCGCTTCGGCAATTCCGCGCCATATTACAAGAAGAACGCCAAGTGTTTCTCGTCGGTTTTTCGCTGATGGCCGGTTTCGGCGCGATGTTCGTGCCTGAACAAGCATGGGCGGGGATGCCGAACGCATTGACATCCGTTATGAACAACGGACTTGTCGTCGGCGTGCTCGTGTGCATCGTGATGGAACAAATTGCGAAGCTTCGCGCGGGTTCGAAAGAAACAAGAAATGATGTTTCTGCGTGATGGCTCCGCGGAGCCGCATCGGTAACCTGTGATTTTGATCATTTTTATGTCTGAAGGCAAATGGCGATAGCGTAAACACGCGCAATCTGCTACGATTAGGAGCAGATTGAAAAGGGAAACCTGATATAAAGAAAAACGCTAACGCGTCCTTCAAGAAGTAAGAGGTAGGATGTGGGACTGGTGTAAATTTGCGCAAAAGACGAATTTATTCTTTCTGTTATAAAAAGGAGGTTGCCGATGTCGAAGATTGAGGCTGGGACGGTTCAAAAACTTGAGGTTGCTAGAACTGCGTCGTTCGGTTATTTTTTGAGCAACGGAGAAGAAGATTTGCTGCTTCACGAAACGGAAGTGGAAGAAGGAAGAACGCTCGCGGAAGGCGAGGAAGTGGAAATCTTCGTTTATGTGGATAAGAAAGGACGGCTCGCCGCGACGATGACGATGCCGAAAGTAAAAATCGGGACGTTTGATTGGGTGGAAGTCGTCGAAGTAAAAAAACATCTCGGCGTCTTTGTTCATATTGGGATTAAAAAGGACATGCTGTTGTCCGTCGATGATCTGCCGGAAGACTTTGAGAGATGGCCGCAAAAAGGTGACCGTCTGTATTGTTCGTTGAAGTGGGACTCGAAAGCGGGACTGCTTGCGAAGCGGGCGAACGAAATGGTGATGGAAACGTTGTTCAAGCCGGCGGATCAAAAGCTGTTCAACAAGGAAGTGGAAGCAACGGTGTACCGCGTGACGCAAACCGGAAGCTTTCTCGTGACGGCTGAAGGCTATCACGGATTCGTGCACGATAAAGAAACCGAGCGGCTGCCGCGGCTTGGAGAACAAGTGAAAGGCCGCGTGATCGGTGTGAAGGAAGACGGCTTTATCAACGTCAGTCTCATGCCGCGCGTGCATGAGCGAATCGGCGGAGACGCCGAGAAAATCCTCAGCGTTTTGCAGCAACGGAACGGAGCGATGCCTTACAGCGACCGCTCCCATCCTGATGACATCAAGAGCAAATTCGGGATGAGCAAAGGCGCGTTTAAACGAGCGCTTGGCGGGTTAATGAAAAAAGGGAAAGTCGTCCAAGAGGACGGCTGGACACGGTTGAAATAATCAGAGGATCCAATCGCATGCGATTGGATTTTTTTGTTAAACTAAGTATAGAAAGCTGAATGAAGGCGGGATGTGATGACAAAGTCACTTTTGTTCCTTCTTTTGTGCATCTGTTTTTTATATGAATGATCAATTACTGACTTGGTGGCATTTCGTTTACACTATGGCTTACTTGCTTTTTTTATTGGTGTTTTACTATTATACAAAACATCGAGTCAAATAGTCTCCGAGCAATGATCTTGGCAATTTTCATAAAAAGGAATTTCTAGTATGCTAGAGAAGTAGTATAGATTGTTACATTGAAGAAGGGGCGTTGACGATGAAGTTTAATGAATTCGCTTACACGCGGCCGAACATGGAAGCGATCGAGGAAAAATTCGATTTGTTGCTGAAAACGTTCAACGATGCTGAAAACGTTGAGCAGCAAAATGCTGTCATCGAGAAAGTCAATGAAGCAAGAAATCAGTTCGAAACGATGCAGGAGCTCGCCGCGATTCGCCATACGATCGATACGACGGATGAGTTTTATAAAGAAGAGCAAGACTTTTTCGATGAGAATTCTCCCGTCTATAAAGGGATTGTCATGAAATTTTATCAAGCGCTCGTCGATTCGAAATTCCGCAGCGAACTGGAACAAAAATGGGGAACCCAATTATTCAAAATCGCTGAATTAACACTGAAGACGTTCTCGCCGGAGGTTGTGAAAGATTTGCAAATGGAAAACCGCCTGTCCTCTGAATATGTGAAGCTGATGGCGTCGGCGAAAATTCCGTTTGAAGGGGAAGAAAGAAACCTTTCAGAAATGGTGCCGTTTACGGTGAATCCTGACCGCGGCATGAGAAAGCGCGCGCAAGAAGCGTTTTATGGCTTTATGACGGACAACAGCGAGGAACTCGACCGGTTGTATGATGAACTCGTAAAAGTTCGTACGACGATCGCGAAAAAGCTCGGGTATGACAATTTCGTTGAACTCGGCTATGCGCGCATGACGCGAACGGATTACAATGCTGCCGATGTTGCGAATTTCCGCAGACAAGTGAAGCAATATATCGTGCCGGTTGCAACGAAGCTTCGTGAGCGGCAAGAGAAGCGCATCGGCGTCGATAAGCTGAAGTATTACGACAACAATTTCCAATTTAAAACGGGCAATCCGAAGCCGAAAGGCGATCCGGCGTGGATATTGGACCGGGCGAAAGACATGTACAACGAGATGTCGGAGGAAACGGCTGAATTTTTTAAGTATATGACGGATCATGAACTGCTTGACCTCGTCGCGAAAAAAGGGAAAGCCGGCGGCGGTTACTGCACATACTTGGCCGACCACCAGGCACCGTTTATTTTTTCTAATTTTAACGGAACGTCTGCCGACATCGACGTTTTGACCCACGAAGGCGGTCATGCTTTTCAGACGTATTC
>DASSOY010000050.1 GCA_035700025.1 Bacillales bacterium
TGAATGATCGACTGGTTGAATCGCTCCGGACGACAGCGGGCGAATTCCATGCGGTTTGTTTTGCGAAAGCGGCCGGCGGTCCGGCTAAACCGGAAGACTGGAATGATCAATTGTTCCATACCCTTGGAAAGATCATGGGGAAAATGCACAAGTTGACCCGGACGTATGAGCCGAAAGCATCGGCGGTGAGACACGATTGGGAAGCTGTTTTGCGGCAGGACCTTCAAACAAGCGAAGCTTGGCTGTCCGACAAATTTAAGGCACTTCTTGATTATTTTTCGGCATTGCCGCAAGACCGCGATCGTTACGGCCTGATTCACGACGACATTCATCGCGGCAATTTTTTCGTTACCGACGATTCGCTGACCCTCTTCGATTTTGACGATTGCAAATATTCTTGGTTTGCCGAGGACATTGCGGTGGCGCTTTTTTATGCCATTCCCCCTGACGGGGAAGAGACAAAGCGCTGTGAGACCGCTCAAATTTTTTACGAGTCATTTCTGAACGGCTACGAAACCGTACTTTCGGCTCCGGCTGGTCTCGGCGAATGGTTGCCTTACTTTTTAAAACTCAGGGAACTGCAAGTGTACGCGGCGATACAAAAAAGCGGTCTTGACGAAAACAAGCTCACCGGTTGGGCCGGTTCGTTCATGAAAGAACGGAAACCAAAACTTGTCAATGACGTTCCTTATTTGAACGGCGATCAATGGTTCTGATTAAAGAATGATCAAGACGATGATCAACAAGATAAAGAGGACGAGGTAAAGAATCCATTCCGCCATAGCTAAGCTCCTTCCCGAACGATGTTGGTTGGTACAGCTTATGCAGCCGGAAGATAAAGTGGGAGTGCTTCCGTCCCCCGGCAAACGGCGTGGATCTTGCCAATTGGAGCACTTTTGAAGCTTCGCCGACCCCCAGCAGCGTAATAACCCCCGGGGATCGACGACATTTCAAATTGAACGAATCCCTAATTGAAACGAGAAAGTAATTTACGGGTTAATGTTATATTCGATATTGGTTATCCATTTTAGAAGCATGTCCTAAACATGTATTCAACCTCAAACGTTCAGATGGAATCGAGAGGAGCATCTAAATTGATTAAAACTAACATTATGTGGTCTGGTCGTTATTGGTCTTTTGGGTCTCGGGTGTAACGGAAACCCGGCGAATTCACATCAGACTTCAAATGATGTGAACGCTCTCACAAGTGAAAGCGTGAAAATGGCAAAATCGCAATTGGATCCTGTTTTCAATACCGAATTGAAACCCCTTTCGTGCTCGTTGGTGGGAAAGAATCGGATTCGAGATTTGGATTTTCTTTTCACAAGCGTTAAAATGGAAGCAACCTTATAGGCAAAGGAGCGAGTCGAGTGAGTATGGATTATGATTTGCTCATGGCGGATCATGTGAAAAGATGCCGTGAGGAATTGAAAACGGCGGGGTATGAAGAATTGACGACCCCTGAAAAAGTGGACGAGGCTTTGACCGCGGAAGGAACGACGCTCGTGGCCGTGAATTCTGTTTGCGGGTGTGCCGGTGGTGTGGCGCGTCCGGCAGCTGCATATATTTATAATTACGACAAGAAACCCGATCGCTATGTGTCGGTTTTTGCCGGACAAGACAAGGAAGCCACTGAAAGGGCCAGGTCGTATTTTACCGGTTATCCACCGTCTTCGCCGTCTTTCGCCTTATTGAAGGACGGAAAGATCATCGAAATGGTCGAACGGCATCAAATCGAAGGATATCAACCTATCGACGTGGCGAACAAGTTGCAGCAGCTCCTTGATGAACATGTATAAGTGATAAAAAAATGCACTCGGGCGGCGCGCTCGGGTGCGTTTTTTCGCGGGTGGGGATCCATCCACTTTTTTTACATGATGCCTCCTGAATTCGTTCAACCTATTACGAAAAGGGGGCTAAGTTTATGAAAACGGGTTTGCTCATCATCCTTCTCGTATCTCCGTATTTATGGCCGATCGGCGAAAATCCTGTGCCGGGAGATCCATATGTGATCGTCAACAAGCGGACGAATCGCCTAGCTTTCTTCAACGAAAATGAAATCAAGCATATTTATCCGGTGGCGACGGGAAAAAGTGCGAAATGGACGCCGGAAGGTGAGTTTACGGTTGTCGTTAAAGCTAAAAATCCATACTATCGGAAAAAAGAAATTCCCGGCGGCTCTGAAGAAAATCCACTTGGTTCACGCTGGATCGGGATCGATGCGCGCAATACCGACGGCCGTATATACGGTATTCACGGAAACAATGATCCCGCTGCAATTGGTTCGCATCAATCGGCAGGCTGCGTGCGCATGTATGAAAAGGACGTTCAACAGTTGTACCGTCACGTCCCGCTCGGTACGAAGGTGCTGATCGTATCGACCGATCGTTCGTTCAAGCAAATCGCGATTGTTCACGGCGCGTTAAATAAAGCTGGATATTCCGGCGAGAAACGTCATGATCAACATGCTGAATAACATGATGTAAACGACGAACTTGATCGTTTTCCGCGACATTGCCATCTCTCCTCTTTTTTGTTTCCATTGTACCCAAGAATCCCCGCTGCGGACAACTCTTAGTATGGCAGGATGTAAGCGCTCTCGCACAATAAATGGTATAATGGCATCGAGGAATTTAAGGGATCGAAGGAGGCGGACGGCATGGGGAATGATGAAAGCTTTGAACGTGCGTACCGTGAATGGAGAGAAAAAACGGAAGCGTTGATGAGGCGGTTTCCGGAACGAAAAGAAGTGTTTCAAACGAGCTCGGGTATTCCAATCGATCGGTTGTATGTACCCGAGCATGCGGATGAATCCTATGTCCGGGAGATCGGTTTGCCGGGTGAATATCCGTATACGCGCGGCATTCGACCGACGATGTATCGTGCAAGATATTGGACAATGCGGCAATATGCAGGTTTCGGTTCGGCTGAAGAAACGAATAAGCGGTTCCGCTATTTGCTTGAGCAAGGGCAAACCGGATTGTCGGTCGCGTTCGATTTGCCGACGCAGATCGGTTATGATTCCGACGATCCGATGGCGAGCGGAGAAGTCGGTAAAGTTGGCGTTGCGATCGATTCATTGGAAGATATGGAAGCGCTTTTACGGGAAATTCCGCTCGATCGTGTCAGTACGTCGATGACGATCAACGCACCCGCTGCCGTTTTGCTTGCCATGTATATCGTCGTTGCGGAGAAGCAGGGCGTCGATCCCGCTGACATTGCTGGAACGATTCAAAACGACATTTTAAAAGAGTATATTGCGCGAGGGACGTACATCTTTCCGCCGAAACCCTCCATGCGGATCATTACCGACATTTTTGCTTATTGCGCGGAACATGTGCCTCGTTGGAACACAATCAGCATTTCCGGTTACCATATTCGCGAAGCTGGTGCCACAGCAGCGCAGGAACTGGCTTTCACGCTTGCGAACGGCATGGCTTATGTTGAAGCGGCTTTGCAGGCCGGTCTCGATGTCGATCAATTCGCGTCACGTTTGTCCTTTTTCTTTAATGCGCATAATGAGTTTTTCGAGGAAATTGCTAAATTTCGCGCCGCCCGGCGCATGTGGGCGAAAATCATGAAAGAAAAATACGGCGCGAAACATCCGAAAAGCTGGCAGCTTCGTTTTCATACGCAAACCGGCGGGTCGACGTTGACGGCGCAACAGCCGGACAACAATATTGTGAGGGTTACAATACAGGCTTTGGCGGCGGTACTCGGAGGAACCCAAAGCCTTCATACGAATTCGCGGGACGAGGCGTTGGCTTTGCCGACGGAAGATTCAGTACGTATCGCGTTGCGCACGCAGCAGATTCTCGCCCATGAAAGCGGTGTCGCTGACACGGTCGATCCGCTTGGCGGATCGTATTACGTGGAGACGCTCACCGACGAACTTGAGAAAGCGGCCGAAGACTATTTGGCGAAAATCGCCGAGTACGGCGGTGCGGTTCAAGCGATCGAAGAAGGGTACATGCAAAGGGAGATTCATGAAGCGGCGTACGATACGCAAAAGGCGATCGAGAGCGGCGAGGCGACAGTTGTCGGAATGAACCGGTTTAAGGTCGATGATGAGCCAAAGCCGGAGTTGCACAAAGTCGATACCGCGCTCGGGCAGAAGCAGCGCGAGAAGTTGGAGCGGCTGCGCGCGAAGCGTGACGAGAGCAAGGTTGGCGATCGCTTGCAAGCGCTGCGTGCGGGAGCGCGCGGAGATGATCATTTGATGCCGCTCATCATTGAGTGTGTCCGAGATTTGTGCACAATCGGCGAGATTTGCGGCGTTTTGCGTGAAGAATTCGGAGAATATGCTGGGATCTAGGGATGAGGAGGCGGTATGATGAAGAAGCCGATACGCGTGTTGATCGCAAAACCGGGTTTGGACGGCCATGATCGCGGAGCGCTTATTATCGCACAGGCGCTGCGTGACTATGGCATGGAGGTCATTTATTCCGGTTTGCGGCAAACGCCGGCGCAAATCGCGGCGGCAGCCGTACAGGAAGACGTGGATGCGATCGGTCTCTCGTGTTTGTCCGGTGCCCATAACGAGTTGTTTCCGGAAGTCGTCAGACTGTTGAAGGAAAAAGAAGCCGAAGACATCATCGTCGTCGGCGGCGGGGTCATTCCGTGGGAAGACATTCCGCAGTTGGAAGCCAGCGGAATACGGAAAGTCTTTACGCCGGGGACACCGACGGTGGAAACGGCGAAATTTATCGAGCAATGCGTATATGAAAGAGACGGGATCGCGGCAGCAGACGAAAATCGGCAGCCGCCGCGCAAGATTGACCATATCGGCATCGCGGTCGCGTCGCTAGATGAGGCTTTGCCGTTCTATGTCAATCATTTGCGTTTGAAGCTTGAAGCGGTCGAGGAAGTCGTGAGCGAGAAAGTGAAAGTGGCCTTTTTGTCGGTCGGCGAAACGAGATTCGAACTGTTGGAGCCGACAGCGGATGACAGTCCAATCGCGAAGTTCATCGCAAAACGCGGCGAAGGCATTCACCATGTTGCCCTCGAAGTGGATGATTTGGCGGCGAGGCTCAAGGAATGGAAAGCCGGCGGCGTGCAACTGATCGACGAAAAGCCGAAGACAGGCGCGGAAGGTGCAAACGTTGCTTTCGTTCATCCGAAAGCAGCGAGCGGTGTGCTGGTGGAATTGACCGAGCGCAGCGGGAATGAAGGCTGAAAGGAGAAACGTTCATGGATATGTTCGATAAGATCAACGAATTGTACGACAAGCGCCGGGAAGTGGAGCTTGGCGGCGGCGACGAACGCATTGCGAAACAGCATGAGAAAGGCAAGTTGACGGCGCGGGAGCGGATTGACGTGTTGCTCGATGAAGGCAGCTTCGTTGAGTTGGATCCGTTTGTTCGCCATCGCGGCACGCATTTCGGCATGGAAAATACGGATGCGCCGGGAGAAGGAGTTGTCACCGGTTTCGGGAAAATCAACGGACGAGCCGTTTACTTGTTCGCCCAAGATTTTACGGTATTCGGCGGGGCACTCGGCGAAATGCATGCGAAAAAAATCGCCCACGTGATGGATTTGGCGGCGAAGAACGGCGTTCCTTTTATCGGTCTGAATGATTCCGGCGGCGCACGCATTCAAGAAGGCGTCGTATCACTCGACGGCTACGGTCATGTTTTTTACCGCAACTCGATTTATTCCGGCGTCATTCCGCAAATCTCCGTAATCATGGGGCCGTGCGCGGGTGGTGCGGTTTATTCGCCCGCGATTACCGATTTCGTCATCATGGTCGAGAACACGAGCCAAATGTTTATTACCGGTCCGAAGGTCATCAAAACAGTGACCGGTGAAGACATATCCAGCGAGAATCTTGGCGGTGCGAAGGTACACAGCTCGAAAAGCGGAAACGCCCATTTCACGGCAAAAACGGAAGAAGCAGCGCTGCAGCAAGTTCGGAAGCTGTTAAGCTATTTGCCGCAAAATCATAACGAACGGCCGCCGGTTGCGGAATGTTCGGCAAGCGGCGATCATTTGCCGGATCTTCCAGATAAAGTTCCGTTCGATCCCACACGGCCGTATGACGTACGTCACGTCATTTCCGAAGTCGTTGACGACGATACGTTTTTTGAAGTACATAAACATTTCGCGAAAAACATTGTCGTCGGCTTTGCCCGTCTCGGCGGTCAAACGATCGGGCTTGTCTGCAATCAACCGAAAACGATGGCCGGGGGTCTTGACATCGATTCTTCTGACAAAGCATCGCGATTCATCCGCTTATGCGATTCGTTCAACATTCCGATCATTACGTTTGAAGACGTGACTGGCTTTTTCCCGGGAATCAAGCAGGAACACGGGGGCATCATTCGTCACGGGGCGAAAATTTTATATGCATATTCAGAAGCAACGGTGCCGAAACTCACGGTCATTTTACGAAAGGCTTACGGCGGCGCCTATGTCGCTTTAAACAGCAAATCGATCGGGGCCGATCTCGTCTTCGCTTGGCCAAATGCGGAGATCGCGGTCATGGGGCCAGAAGGGGCGGCGAACATTATTTTCGCCAAGGAAATCGCACAAAGTGACAATGCGGAAGCGACTAGAGCCGCGAAAATCCAGGAATACCGGGAAAGGTTTGCGAATCCTTATATCGCGGCAGCCAACGGGATGGTTGATGACGTCATTGATCCGAGGGAAACGCGAATGAAGCTGCTGCAAGGCCTTGAGATGCTGGCGAACAAACGTGAAGAACGACCGGCAAAGAAACACGGCAACATCCCATTATAAGCTCGTGCCGACGGAAACGTCGGTTTTCTTTATGTTAAACTAAGGACAGTTCAAGCGATGGAAGGATGGACTAAGGATGAACAAAGAACGTTTGGTACAAGAGTTTCTTGAACTCGTGCAAATCGATTCGGAAACAAAAAACGAAAGAACCATCTGCAATGTATTGAGTGAGAAATTTACCGAACTCGGGTTGAAAGTGGAGGAAGACGACGCAGCAGAACAGACGGGTCACGGCGCGGGGAATCTAGTCTGCACCTTGGCGGGAGACCGCGAAGATGCCGACGTGATTTATTTTACTTCGCACATGGATACGGTCGTACCCGGGAAAGGGATCAAACCGCAAATCGAAAACGATGTGATTAAGAGTGACGGCACGACGATTCTCGGAGCGGATGACAAAGCGGGAATCGCCGCGATCCTTGAGGCGGTACGGGTGCTTAAAGAAGAAAACCGGTCGCATGGAACGGTGCAATTCGTGATACCGGTTGGTGAAGAATCCGGTCTGGTCGGCTCAAAAGCGCTCGATGCGTCGCTGCTGAAAGCGAAATACGGCTTTGCGCTCGACAGTGATGGAGACGTAGGGAATATTATTGCGGCGGCGCCGACGCAAGCGAAGTTGTTTGTCGACATTTACGGAAAAACGGCGCATGCCGGTGTGGCTCCGGAAAAAGGCGTATCGGCGATCACGATTGCGGCGAAAGCGATAGCGAAAATGCCGCTTGGACGGATCGACGGCGAGACGACGGCAAACATCGGAAGTTTCCGCGGCGGAAGTCAGACGAACATTGTGTGCGATCACGTTGAAATTATTGCTGAGGCCAGGTCGCTTGATGAGGAAAAGATGAAAAAGCAAGTGGAGCAGATGACAACGGCGTTTGAAGAAACGGCGCGCAAGATGAACGGATCTGCCGATGTGAACGTTAAGCTGATGTATCCGGGCTACCGATTCGAAGATGGAGATCCTGTGGTTGAAACGGCGAAAGCCGCTGTGAAGAAAATCGGGCGCAAGCCGGAGCTTCATGCAAGCGGCGGGGGAAGCGACGCGAACAATATTAACGGGCTCGGCGTGCCGACGGTGAATCTCGCGATCGGCTACGAAAATATTCATACAACGAACGAGCAACTGAGAATTTCAGAATTGGAAAAAGCGGCGGAACTCGTGTTAGCGATTATCGACGAAGCGGCCGCAAGCGCATAAACGCAAAATAAAAAACGAAAACGTCCGGCCGCGAGGGGCGGATGTCTTCGTCGTGAATTGGATGTCCCAACCATAACTGTTCGGTGATGTTTATGATCGTCAACAAACGTATTCGGGATACTTTTGCCCGAATTCCATCGATTCGAGAATGTGTTCTTCGGAAACTCCTGTTATCATTGAGAGTTCAGAAATGGTCGGCGACGATGCGTTTTTCGCAACATAAAGCTGATTGGCGTCTTGAATTTCAGCTAACAGGCGATCGTACTTTGTCGATATTGACATCTTCATCGCCACCTCAAAGTGTATTGCGTTCATCGTAGCATAGTTGAAATTTCATTACCATGCTTTTAGCAAAATATTCTTATTTTTTCGGAGGAATTTTCCATGGGCAACAGCCGGGTGATTTTTCACGTGGACATGAATTGTTTCTATGCCTCTGTGGAAATCGCGCTCAATCCGAAATTGAAAGGGAAACCGTTGGCAATCGCGGGCGATGAAACAACGCGGCACGGGATTGTCGTCACGAGCAGTTATGAAGCGAGAGCTTTCGGCGTGAAAACGACGATGACTGTTGCCCAGGCGAAACGGCTGTGTCCGACTTTGATTGTCATGCAGCCGAATTTTGAGCGTTACCGGAGGGCGTCCGCCGCTATTTTTCAACTGTTGCGCCGGTATACGCCGCTTGTTCAACGTGTATCTATCGACGAAGGGTATCTTGACGTAACAGACGTATTGCAAGGATCCCCATTGGCGTTGGCGAAACAAATTCAGGATCGGATGCAGCGCGAGTTGCGTTTACCGTGCAGCATCGGCATTGCCCCAAACAAATATCTCGCAAAAACGGCATCAGACATGAAAAAGCCTTCGGGCATCACGGTTTTGCGGAAACGCGACGTGCCGCACAAACTTTGGCCGTTGACAGTAGGAAATATGCACGGTGTCGGTGCCAAAACCGAAGAAAAACTGAATCGCGTCGGCATTGTCACGGTCGGTGATTTGGCGAAGGCTGAGCCGTTTCTGTTGAAAAGCACGCTCGGGATTAACGGTCCGCGCCTGAAACTGCGGGCCAATGGGATCGATCAAAGGCCCGTCGATCCCGAGGCGGAGTCCGAATTCAAGAGCATTGGCAATTCGACGACATTGCCGGCCGATACGACGGACAAAGATGAAATTCATGCCGTTCTGAAAAAGCTCGCTTTATCGGTTTCCCGCCGTATGAAACGGAAGAACTGTGTCGCCTGGAACGTTCAACTCATGATTCGGTACAACAATAGAAAAACGATCACGCGCAGTCAACGAATGGCCAACCCCGTGGATGCCGATTCCGATTTGTTCGCCGCGGGGCATCGTCTTATGCAGCAACATTGGAGCGGACGTCCGGTTCGATTGCTTGGGATTACCGCGCATGAACTGGAAAACAAAGAAGAAGCTTCAAAACAATTGGACCTGTTCTCGTATCCGTCAGAAGAAGCAGCAGGAATGAAACAGGAAGCGCTCGATGAAGCTTTGAATCATATCCGTGCGAAGTACGGGGAAAGCGTAATTAAACGCGGTAACAATTCTTAAAGCAAGGCGGTCAACAATTTAGTCCCCGTCAAGGCAGACCGGATGCCGTATCCGATGAGGATGCAGGCGGCGGCAACATTTAACAGGCGTAAAAATCGCGGCCGAATCACCCGCCGAACGAAATGGGCAGCCAACGCCAAGTTGAAATACCAAACGGCGACGCCGATGGCGACGAAACCTCCGTTGAACCAAAGGAACAGAGCGTCGCCTTCGTTGACAGGGCGTGTCAAAATCGAACCGTAAATGCTTACCCAGAAAAAAATATTGATCGGATTCAACGCGGCAATGATAAAACCAACGAGAAGTGCGCGAGCGTTCTTTTTCACCTGTTCTGAGCGTAAAGGCAAATGTTGCGGAAACACTTGCGACTTCAAGCTGTACAGTCCGATTCCCGTTAAAAAAACAAATCCGAAATAATGAAGGCATATTTGATTCGCGGTCGTTGTCAAAACCGGTAACCCGCCGTAACAAACGAGCACCATGAATCCGATATCGGCTGCCAAACCGCCGATGCCGATAAGCCAAGCCGTCCAAAATCCTCTTTCGATGCCGCGTTTCATCGCTTCTACGTTTAACGGTCCCATCGGTGCCGCCAAAGATAAACCGATCATCAAAGGGTTCATGATCGAAGTGAACATACAACTCCCCCTTTCGCCTGAAGTAAAGTTTGCCGCCGCCGTTGTCCAAGACGCTTTTTTTACCATGTTTATCTTTGTTTCCGCGGTTTAGAACGTCGAAAGACAAGACCTTGTGCATAATCATTCGCATTCGGTGGCATGTTAACCTTAAAAAGGAAAAAGAGGTGATGACATGCCTGAACAAAGAAACCGCCAAAACGCGAAAGACGAACAACAGGTGAAGCAGGAAGGCTTGAGCGAAGCGGAACGCGAACTGCAAAACGACCCGCTCCAGGAAGCCGTGGAAAAGGAACAGTACGAAGAAAATCAGTCGCGCTGACTCTCCTCTCGACTCCCGTCGTTTTAACGGCGGGGGTTTTTTCGTATCCTGCAAAAAATGGATGAATTTCACCTCCGCTTGCGCTATCATTAGGACGAGTGAACGAATTCTTCAGTCTATTCATTCAATGATGAAACGGAGGCGGGGATCATTCGAAATGAAAGGTTAGAAGCCATTCAACAAGAGATAGGCAAAGTGTTGTTAGGGAAAGAAACAGCGACAGAATTGATCATGATCGCTCTGCTTTGCAAAGGTCACGTTCTGCTTGAGGACGTTCCCGGTACGGGAAAAACGTTATTGGCCAAAAGCATTGCGAAATCGATCGACGGGGCATTTCGCCGCATTCAATTTACGCCTGATGTTTTGCCCGGCGACGTGACGGGGATTGAGTTTTTCAACCCAAAAGAACAAACATTCGAATTGCGGCCGGGTCCTCTCTTGACGAACGTGCTGCTTGCTGACGAAATCAATCGCGCGACGCCGAAAACCCAATCGAGTTTACTGGAAGCGATGGAGGAAGGACAAGTAACGATCGAAGGAAAGACGATGCAAATTCAATCTCCTTTCATGGTGATCGCAACGCAAAACCCGATCGAGTCGCATGGGACGTTCCCGTTACCTGAAGCGCAGTTGGATCGATTCTTGCTGCAATTGCGAACCGGCTATCCCTCCAGAGAAGAGGAAAAACAATTGCTCGCGCGCTACCGAAAGGCTGAACCGTTCGAAACGTTGACTCCTGTGCTGTCGTTGGATGACATCACCGAGATGCAACACGAAGTGCGCGAAGTGACGATAGCGGAGGAAATCAAAGATTATATGCTTGATATCGTGCAAGCGACACGAGCGTCAGAAATGATTTCCGTCGGTGTCAGCCCGAGAGGGACGCTTGCATTAATGCGCTGCGTACAAGCGAAAGCATGGACGCAAGGGCGCGGCTATGCAATTCCTGAGGACGTAAAATCACTTGCTCCGCACGTGTTGACGCATCGGATCGTATTGAGTTTGGAAGGAGAAATGAGAAAATCGAAGCATGAACTATTCCAGGAGCTGTTGGAAGGCATTGAGGTGCCGGTTGAGGCAGGGGCAGAGCAGTGAAAGAGTGGAGAATTCAGTACGATCTGCGGCACGGAAGCTTGTTTTCTGTCATTTCCGCTGTGTTGACAATCATCGCGATTTTCGCCAATGTCCGGATGCTTTTTTTGTTGGCCCTGCTTCTCATCGTGTATCAGGTGTGGACCCATTTTTATTTGAAAGTCATCGGGCAGTCCGTTCGTTTGAGAAATCCAAAACGATTCATCCGGCTGTTCCCTTGCGATCGAGATCGGTTAAATGTAACGATCATTAATACGGCACCTTTTCCGCTGGCGAACCTCACGTTAATGTTTCGTCTCGACAAAGTCGTTACGTTGAACAATGAATGGCTTGAATCCGGCAAAACGACCATCCTGTACAAGAGAAGTATGTTCATCGATCCAAAAAGTGAGAAAGAAATCGTCTTTGATTTAACAGCTCATCAGCGCGCGGCAGTCAAGCTCGTCGACATACAAGTGGTTGTAAAAGATTGGTTCGGTTTGGGAGAAGTGCGTATGAACCTTGACCGGATTTTTCAAACGCATGTGATCGTTTATCCTGATCTGATCCCGGTAAACGGTTTGGAGAAAATCACCTCATTGCGCCACGGGGAGAGAATGACGAATGTTTCGCTGAATGAAGACTTGTTATCCCCCGTAGGGACGAGAAATTATGTGCGCACTGATCCCTTTAACCGTATTCATTGGAAAGCTTCCGCGAAAAGCGGGCAGTTGCAAACGAAGCAGTTGCAGGCGACGAACGGGATGACATGGTCGCTGTTGTTGTATTTTGATAAAAGAACTATGAATTCCGCCGATCTTGAACGAGAAATCAGTTGTTTTGCTTACTTGTGCAAGTATGCAGACGACAACGACATTCCATTTGAATTGTATACGAACATCAAATCTTTCGGAAGGCACAATCTGCTTCATCTGCCTGCCGGAAAGGGACGCACACAATTGGCGAAAGCTTATGAACTGCTTGCTCGCATTCAAAAGTTCAGTCTCACGCTTCCGCCTGATTGGTTGTTGAAAGAGGCTGACAACCCCCATTTTGATGACCGTGTCTCGTTTTTAAACACTCATTTTCCGTCCTTACACAAGCAAGGCACCTTATCGAAATGGAGACGCTCGGGCCGTCCGATGTTCACCGTTCGTTCCGATGAGAACGGGGCGTACATAACCGCTTTTTGCGAGCGAAAGGAAGCTGTTTTATGACAACCGCAGCTAACCTGTTTCGTTACTGTTTCGAAGGCTTTACGTTGTTTATTGTCCTGATGTTTTTTGAATCTCCGGAAAAGATGACGGCGCATGCGGTTGCTTTCATTTTGGCTTACCTTTTTCCTGCGATAATCCTTGCTATTTTCGCACAACGTTTGCAACAATTATCCTTTCTTGTGCTGCTCATCGTTTCTGCTGCCCTTTTTCTGTTCGCGTGGATGCTCGGCTTTTCGCCGTTTGTCGCCCTTCTTATTTCGCTAGCCGCAGGGTGGCGCTCGTTCAAAAGTTTTCTGCTTACTGATGCTCATCCGGACGATCGATTCAACGACTTGTATGTTTTTATATTGTCATTGATCCTAGCGCTTTTTGTGTCGCTGTCCGCGGATTCGACGGCTGTCTTGTTTCTCGTCGTCTTTTTGCAATTGCTGTTTTTGTTCGCCACAAGAGCGGCTGCTACTTTTGCCGCTGGTACTCGTCCATCAGCCCTTTTTCAATGGATTGGCGGAACGTTTGCGGTGTTGACGGCTGTTTCCGTCGGAATCGTATTCCTTTTTCCCGTCGTTAAATGGTTCGTCATCTCGATTTTGCAAGGATTTGTACGTACGATCGGCTTGGTGATCAGCATTGCGGTCTATTGGTTGGTTTCCCTCTTGCATTTAAGCAATCTTGGGTCGTCGAAGTTGACGAACAGCGATTCCGGATTGAAAAGCGTCACGCCGATCATCCATTCGAATCTTTCTCGCCTGAGCGGCCACGACTCGTTCTCGTGGGAGACCGTCTTTTGGATCACCGTCATCATTCTGTTTCTTCTAACCGCAATTCTTTATGCGAAAAAGAAGATCAATCTTGGCGAGACAAAGCGGCAACAAGCGGCGAAATCGATGGAAACCTCCCGCCCTTTGAAAATCGATACGAATATGCGGAGGCGACGCATACGTTCGCCGAAAAATCGTGTGCGAAAAAAACTATTCCAACTGCACAAACAATTTTCGCGGCTCGGAATCGGCCGGCGTAAAGGACAAACGGTATCCGAGTGGTTTGCCGATCTTGACCTTTCTGATGACGCAAAAGAAAAAGTCGCTTCCGGCTATGTAAAGGTGCGCTACGGCGGCCAATTGCTCTCATTGTCCGAATGGGCGGATTACGAGGCGGCCGTCGATGCCATGATGGCTGAGGCAAAGACGAAATATGAACGAAAGAGGCATTTTGCGCCTCGTCCATTTAAACGATAAAATAGGAGGGGATGGACAACCGAAACAACAGCAGTGTTTAGATGGAAGGGGATTGCAACTTGGATTTGTACTTTCTTGGAACGGGCGGGGGCGTTCCGTCGAACGAGCGCAACGTGACATCCATCGCCTTGCGGATGCCGGAGCGCGGCGCCATTTGGTTGTTTGACTGTGGAGAAGCCACGCAGCAACAAATCTTGAAAACCCCGTTGAAATTGAGCAAAATCGAAAAAATTTTCGTTACGCATACGCACGGAGACCATATTTACGGACTGCCCGGACTGCTGGCAAGCCGATCGTTTCAAGAGGACGAATCGGAGGTGACCGTTTACGGTCCGAAAGGAGTTCGCCGCTTCATCGAAACGGCTTTCTCAGTTTCGGGAACGTATTTACGCTATCCGCTTTCGATTGTAGAGGTACACGAAGGTGTAGTCTTTGAGGACGATTCGCTGACGGTGGAAGCGGCTCAGTTGGAACACGTTATCCCCTCTTTCGGATACCGGATTGTCGAAAAAGACCGTCCTGGCGCGCTCGACGCTGAACGGTTAAAGGCGGAAGGGCTGCCGCCCGGTCCCCTATACAAGCGGTTGAAGAACGGGGAAACGGTGACGACTGAGGACGGTCAAGTGTTTCACGGGCCGGATTATGTCGGACCGTTGAAACGGGGGAAGAAGGCAGCGATTCTCGGCGACACGCGTCCGTGTCGGGCGATCGATAAGCTCGCGGACCAAGTTGACGTGCTCGTGCATGAGGCGACGTTCATGGAAGCGGATGCCGAGCGGGCCCATCGCTACTTTCATTCGACGACCGTCGATGCGGCAAAAAAAGCGCGCGCCGCATCATCGGGCGCGCTGATCATGACGCATGTAAGTTCTCGATACAAAGGCATGGAAGAGGCATTCGTGCAGGAAGCGAGGGAGATTTTTCCCGCTTCCCATTTAGCTGAAGACTTTTGGAGCTTTCCGGTTTAAGCTTGCCAGCCGCGCAAGTATTGTCGCGGCCCATCGATGGGCTCGCCGAGTGCGCGCGCCGCGCGCAGCGGCCAATACGGGTCACGCAGCAGTTCGCGCGCCAATAGAATAAGATCTGCGCGGTCGTTTTGCAAGATTTCCTCGGCATGCAGCGGTTCGGTGATGAGACCGACGGCGCCGGTGGCGATGCCGGCTCCGTGTTTGATTTGTTCAGCAAATTTTACTTGGTAACCGGGGTACACATTCACACGTGCCGGGGCTACGCCTCCTGAACTGCAATCGACGAGGTCGACCCCTTGCGCTTTCATTAGGCTTGCGAAATATACGTGATCTTCCGATGTATTTCCGCCTTCGCGGTAATCGCTCGCAGATACCCGCACGAACAACGGACCGTCCCACACTTCTTTCACCGCTTCAATCACCTCGCGCAAGAACCGATAGCGATTATCCCGCGAACCGCCGTATTCATCCTTCCGTTTGTTCGCAAGCGGCGAAAGAAACTCGCTGATCAAGTAGCCGTGCGCCCCGTGCAACTCGATCACGTCGAATCCCGCCGCCTTCGCGCGCCCTGCGGCGCTCTTGAAGGCTTCGACCGTTTCTTCGATTTGCGCGCGGCTCATCTCATCCGGTACTTTCGTCTTCTCATTATACGGCTCCGCCGTCGGCGCGATGATCGGTCCGTCCACTTCCGCTTTGCGCCCGGCATGAGCCAGCTGAATGCCGATTTTCGAACCATGCTCATGGTTCAACGCGACGAGCGACCGCAACCCGTCCACATGCTCATCGCTCCATATCCCCAAATCTTGCTTCGAAATGCGTCCTTGCGGCGTGACCGCACTCGCCTCCAAAATCACGAGTCCTGCTTGGCCGACGGCCCTTGACGTATAATGCGTCACATGCCAATCATTCACCTTGCCGTCTTCCTCCATGCATGAATACATGCACATCGGGGCCATCACAATTCTATTTTTCAAGGTTACGTCTTTAAACGTTATCGGTTCAAATAACTTCGCCAATCGTGTTCACGTCCTTTACAAGGATTTTGCGTGTCCCGAAAATTATAGCACAGCGGTTTTTTCCGGGTCATCTATCCTGTTTCTGCAACCGAAAACCTCGGCAAAAAAACGGCAGATGTAGTAAACTGAATAAAGTGAAAAGATGGAAAGGATGGTCGTCGTGGCGCAATGGCAAACGAAAAACCAATTGACGGAATTGTTGACGCAGCTAGTCGAATATCAAAGCATAACGGGATCACCGGCGGAAATCGCCATCAGCGAATATTTGCACTTGCGACTGCGTGAGCTCGGTTATTTTCAAGAAAACCCGCAATATTTGCAGCTGCATCCAACGGCAGACGGCAGAAAATTCATTACCGCACTCGTTAAAAAAAAGCGGGCGAGAAAAACGGTCGTCCTCGTTAGTCATTTCGATGTGGTTGACGTTGAAGATTACGGGGAATGGAAAAATCTCGCTTTCCGTCCGAAAGAGTTGACGAACGAATTCCGCCGCAGCCAAGATCTTCCCGAGGAAGTGTCGAACGACATCGCAAACGGCGATTGGCTGTTCGGCCGCGGTACGATGGATATGAAAGCGGGAATCGCGCTCCATATGGCGATGATCGAACAAGCTTGTGATGGCCGTTTCGACGGCAATGTCATGCTATTGTCCGTGCCTGACGAAGAAGTGAATTCAACGGGGATGATCGAGGCGGTCGAAGTGTTGTTGGAACTAGCAGGGAAGTATGACCTAAGCTACACGGCCTGCCTGAATTCCGAGCCGATTTTTACAAGTTATCCGGGTGACGACAATTATTACGTGTACAGTGGTTCAGTCGGCAAAGTGCTGCCGGGATTTTTTTGTTATGGAAAAGAAACACACGCCGGGGAGCCATTCGCCGGGTTGAACGCCAATTTCATGGTATCCGAGCTGACGCGAGCGCTGGAGTTGAATACAACCTTTTGCGAGCAGGTGGAAGGCGAAAATACGCCGCCGCCGACCAATCTCATGCAGAAAGATTTGAAAGACGGCTATTCCGTGCAAAGTCCGCATTCGGCGGTGACGAACTTTAATTTGTTGACGATGGAGCAACCGCTCGAAAACATTACCGATCAATTGTTAAAATTGGCCGGCGAAAGCGCGGAACGAATTCAGAAACATTATTTGGAACGAGTGAAACAGTATAACCGCTGGCAATCATTCGACCCTGTCGACTTTGACATCCGCGTATTGACTTATGAAAAGTTGTGGGCCATGGCCGTCGAACGGTACGGCCGTGACGAAATTGAACGCAGACAGGCGTACATTATCGCCAATTTCAAGGAATTGGGAGACCGCGATCTCTCGACACGGTTGGTATTCGATTTGGCTGCCCTTTGCAAAGACCAGTCACCGATGATCGTTTTATTTTACAATCCGCCATTTTATCCGGCAGTCTCTTCGAGGCACGAACCGGTCATATTGCGAACCATCAATCATATAATGGAGTACGCCCATAAAAAGCACGGGGTTTCGCTCAAGCATAAGCGGTTTTTCCCCGGGTTGTCGGATCTCAGTTTTACCGGGATGAACCAAACAGCGAACGCCCTTTACCCGCTCGTGAACAACATGCCGTTATATGGCAACGGCTATGATTTGCCTTTCGATGCAATGAGGGCGTTGAACATCCCTGTCATGAACCTCGGACCGCTCGGCAAAGATGCTCATCAATGGACAGAGCGACTGCAACTGGATTACTCATTTGCGACATTGCCCGGCATGCTGCGGGAAACCATTGCGGAATTGTTAAAAGACAACACTCCTGAAATTACCAAATAGGTGATAAAATTAGGATAAAAGACCCATTCAAATGTAGTAAAATAGAACGATTTGTAATTATTTGAAAAAATGTTGCAGGAACTGAAAGGCATTGGTCGAAATCCTAAGGTGACAGAGAAAAAATCGTTCAAACGCCTGAAACTTGTCGAAACGGTAAAACTTGAAGCGGGTCCAGAGGTGAAGTGTATGGAAGTTGATTTACAAAAGGAATTGCTGCTGCGCTGGTATGATTTAATGAAGGCAGGTGAAAAAGAAAAAGCGAGCGAAAGGAAAGAAAGAATCAGCGCACTTTATCTCAGTCACTTGAATGAGGAAATGACACAGTTTTACAAGCTGTTGGAGTTAAAGTATCATATACTATGTGAAGATTATGATAGGGCAGAACAAACATTGGCCGAAGCCAGCCTGTCCGTTTTCGACGAGAGACACTGGTTGAATTATTATTATAATTTCTTTAAAGGCTCTTATCATTACGA
>DASSOY010000051.1 GCA_035700025.1 Bacillales bacterium
GAGGCGTTGTACAAGCGGACGCCGCCGCAGGCGGCGAAGCGTGAGCCGCTCGGATTGGCGAATATCGCGTGTGAGGGCGGCGCGGACGCGGGCAATAATGGCAGGATCGTGCATGAAGCAGTTGATCTCGTTGTTGAGCACAAGGCTGCGGCGGTCCAGGTTGGCGGTGCCGACATCGCACAACGTTCCGTCGATGATCATGACTTTGGCATGGTAAAAGCCTTGATAGTACATATAAATATCGCAACCGGCTTTGATTAGCGGGGCGAAGTACGGCACGGCTGCTTCATGGACGAGCGGATGGTCTTTTTTCATCGGCAACAGCAACGTGACGGCGACGCCGCGCTTTCGGGCGGAGAGAAGCGCTTGCTGGATCCTCGGTCCGGGAATGTAATAGGGAGTACCGATGACAATCGATTGCTCGGCACGGTTGAACAAGTCGCAAAAAAAATCTTCGAGCGACGTCCCGTTCGAGGAAAAAAGTTGTAACGGTGTCATGCCTTTCGCCAACTCCGGGTAGTAGCGGGAGCCTTCGATCTGTTCACCGGTGGCGGTTTTCCAATCGACGAGAAACTGTTGCTGCAAATCTTGAACACCGTCGTTTTCGATTTTGATGTGATAATCGCGCCAATTGCCGAGTTCCGGTTTTTTTCCTAAATATTCATCGCCGACATTGAATCCGCCGAGGAAACCGATTTTTCCGTCAACGACGGTGATTTTTCGATGGTTTCTCCGGTTCATTGTGAAAAACCAAAACGGTGGACGCGGACGGTTGGAGACGGCAAACGAGACGCCGGCCCGCTCCAGATCCTTCCGCTCTTTTTTCGAAAAGAAATGACTGCCCATCCAATCGACGAGCACACGGACTTTCACGCCTTCGCGCGCTTTTTTTCTCAGCCGGGCGCACAACTGTTTGCCGATCGTGTCGTTTCTGAAAATGTAAAAATTTATGTGAATGTGGTCGTAGGCTTGTTCAATCGCTCGAAAATAATCCTTGAAAAAAGGGACGCCTTGGTCGTAGAAGCTGACGTCCCCATGCCGCAGCGGGAAGCGTGTCGATTGGAAAAGTTTTTGTCTCCGCCAGACGCGTTTGCCAACAGCCAAGTCGGCCCACAACAGGAAAATCACAAGCAGCACAATAAGTGCGATGGTTGTCAACATGTTCGGTTCTCTCCCCAACGGTTTGCTGAACTTTTATTATGCCCGAACGGCGTTGGTTTTATTTTTTTTCTGGAAACAAACGCTTTGTTCACGCGTAACTTGATAGTGCCGACTGAATGCTCACTCAGTCATTTTATGCTATAATAGGCATAAACTTTGTAACCGTTTTCTTGGGAGGGAGATGGAGCGTTGGATACTTTGCACATCATCAATTGGCTGGCGTTTTTGGCCGTTGTCGCTTACGGGATTTATTTATTTGCTTATATCGTTACGACGCGTGTGAAGTTTATCAAGCTTGGGCAAAAGGCCGAATTCGACCGCACCGTGAAAGAACGAATCGACGCTGTTCTCGTTAACGTATTCGGGCAAAAGAAACTGCTGAAAGACAAGAAAAGCGGTGCGATACACGTGATGATGTTTTACGGTTTTTTGCTCGTGCAGTTCGGGGCCATCGATTTGATCTGGCGCGGGTTGGCTCCGGGTTCGCATTTGCCGTTCGGACCGGTTTATCCGTATTTTACGTTTTTCCAGGAGCTCGTCGTCTTAATGATTCTCGTAGCTACGGTATGGGCGTTTTATCGCCGTTACGTGGAAAAGCTCGTCCGATTGAAGCGCGGTTTTAAATCGGGGCTCGTTCTTTTATTCATTGCCGGGTTAATGCTTTGTACGCTGCTTTCCAATGCGATGGAAATCATTACTGCGGCCGAAATGAACTACACCGCGGGACAGCCGGTCGCATCCGGGCTTGCCTTTTTGCTGCAATGGGTCGGGCCGACGGCAGCCGGGGCATTGTTTTACGTGTTTTGGTGGGGGCATTTGTTATTCTTGCTCACCTTCCTCGTTTATGTACCGCAGTCGAAGCATGCACACTTGATTTTCGGACCGGCCAACGTGTGGCTCGGGCGCACGCATAAAGTCGGTCGTCTGAAACCGATTGATTTTGAAGATGAATCGAAGGAAGTTTACGGTGTCAATAAAATTGAAGACTTTGACCAAAAGCAGCTGGTCGACCTGTATGCTTGCGTGGAATGCGGACGCTGTACGAATATGTGTCCCGCCACGGGTACGGGTAAAATGCTGTCGCCGATGGATTTGATCGTTCGCTTGCGGGATCATTTGACGGAAACCGGAGCGGCAGTGACTTCCCGGACGCCTTGGATGCCTGCGTTTGCTTTCTCGAACACGAAAGGCAACCAAATCGCTTTCCAAGCAAGAGGTCAAGGGCACCAGGAAAGTGCGGCGGCAACGGAAGGCTCACTTGCGGTCGATTACAGTCCTGAATTGATCGGCAACGTCATTACGGAAGAAGAAATTTGGGCTTGTACGACTTGCCGAAACTGTGAAGATCAATGTCCGGTCATGAATGAACATGTCGATAAGATCATCGACATGCGCCGTTACCTTGTCATGATGGAAGGGAAAATGGATCCTGAGGCGCAGCGGGCGATTCAAAATATCGAGCGGCAAGGCAACCC
>DASSOY010000052.1 GCA_035700025.1 Bacillales bacterium
TTCACTTCCGCGTCGTACGAGATCTCCTCCGCTTGTTTCAGCGTCACTTCGCCTACCATTTGAGTAAACATCCGTCCTTCGGAATATTGCTTTACTTTTTGCCCTTGTTCGTTTTTAATCACAAAGTCGAACCGCTGCCCAGTCGGGAACGTAAACGTCTGCACGTGCTCGGTCTGGTTTTTCAAATGAAACGTGAACTTGACGGTATCCCCTTGTTGGTTCCAATCGATCCACGTTTGAATCTCTCCCGCGGCAAAACCGCTGCCGCTCTGACTGCCGCCGCTCGTTGTTCCGGTTGAGCCGTCCGCGTTTCCGGATTTCGCCGACTGCCCGCATCCGCCGAGAAAACTGAACGCCAAAAGTAGCATGAGCACCATCCTTATGCTGTTCCTTTTCATAGACAAGACCTCCTGCTCTCAGTTTCACCATTAAGGAGCCAAATATCCTCGCGCCACTGCGTCGCGAATCAACCGTTCGGCAAAATCCCCCAACACCCGGGAGCCGTCACCGATTGCCTGTGCCCGTTCCAGCACTTGCGAGCTCTTCACCCCGTGTTTTTTCCATGCAGCCCCTTCTGTATAAAAATTGTGGAGAAGCGGCTGCAGACGATCAAGCGAAGCGGCGAAACGAGCCTCGGCCGTGTCGCGGCGTTCGTACTCTTCCCACAGCCGACGAAGCTCGAGCGCTTGATCTTCCGGAAGCAAACCGAAAATCCGCTGCGCTGCCCGCTGTTCCCGCTCTTCTTTGTCTTCTTTGCCTTTTTCGTCGTACGCGAACGTGTCGCCGGCATCGATTTCGACAATGTCATGAATCACCACCATCTTCAATACTTTCGTCAAGTCCAGCTTCGTTTCGTTGGCATGTTCCGCTAAGAGAATGGCCATCATCGCTAAGTGCCACGAATGTTCCGCGTCGTTTTCACGCCGGCTGCCGTCCGTCAGCAGCGATTGCCGCAACACTTTTTTCAATTGGTCAACCTCGATCAAAAACGCCATTTGTTCGTTCAATCTTTTACTCATGCAACATATCCTTTCTCCTAAAAGTTTCATTGATAAGGCTAGAAAAGTAAGTTCTCCAGCGGATTTTCAACCAATTTTACCCATTTTTCAGTATATTTTCCCATATTTAACCTCCATTTCTTCCAATTCCCTGTAAACTTTCTCAATAAATATGATAGTCTGAAAACGTACCATTTTTGAGACCTACTAAGGGAGGAGTTTGATTTGACAGGTAAACCGTTGCTCACACTCGTACTTACAGCTTCACTGTCCTTGCTCCCCGCCGTCGCTTACGCCCAGGGGAACGGATCCTCAGGTCCGGCGGACCAGCACGAGAAACATTTGCAGCAATTCAAAAAATGGTCGGATGATCATTTCACCGTCGTATGGAGAAACGAAAACAAAGTTCCGACTTTCGTATCCGGCACCCTTTCCAAACAAAAAATGGCCAGCCTCTCCGACGTACGGAACTATTTGCGCGATCATCAAGAGCTGTTCAAGCTGAACCCTCATTCGGACTTGAACCTCGAAAAGCATTACCGCGACAAACTCGGGATGACCCATTACCGGTTCGTGCAATCGGTCAACGGCATCCCGGTTGAAGGGGCGGATTTCACCGTTAACACCGATAAACATCAGCGCGTTTCGGCTGTCACCGGAGCGGTTCAACCGAACATCGCCGACCACATGGAAGGGGATCTCTCGGCCAACTTGTCGAAACAAGAAGCGTTGCAAAAAGCATGGAATCAAATCGGTTTGTCTCCTGATGAAACCCGCACGATCGGAGGAACTCCGCACGACACCTCGCAACAAGCGAATCTCGTCGTGTACCCGCATAACGGCAAAGGCTATCTTGCTTACCATGTGCAATTGCGATTCCTTTACCCGGAACCGGGCAACTGGCAAATTTACGTCGATGCCAATGACGGTTCCGTCATTCACAGCTATAACGCGATCATGGAATCGGGGCCATCCGTCGGTTACGGCTATGACATCTTCGGCAACAAACGCACACTTCACACCTATCATTATAACAACCGATACTACTTGGCCGATACTTCGAAACCGATGAGAGGCTGGATCGAAACGTTTACCGCGAACAACGGGGAATCGTTGCCGGGCTATAATGTTTCGGACGGCAACAATGCGTTCACGTCGCAATGGCAACGCGCCGCCGTAAGCGCTCAATACAATGTCGGAAAAGTGTACGATTACTACAAATACAATTTCGGCAGAAACAGCTACAACGACAACGGTGCCGTCCTCAATTCCACGGTTCATTATGGATCGAACTACAACAATGCATTCTGGAACGGATCGCAAATGGTTTACGGCGACGGCGACGGCCAAACGTTCCTTCCATTGGCCGGATCGTTAGAAGTTACCGCGCACGAATTGACGCACGCCGTCACCCAGTCGACCGCCAATCTCGAATATTACGGGCAATCCGGGGCATTGAACGAATCGTTCTCCGATACATTTGCCTACTTCGTCCATCCGAACAACTTCTTGATGGGCGAGGACGTCTATACACCGGGCCGTTCCGGCGATGCGATTCGCAGCATGTCCAACCCTTCCGAGTTCGGACAACCGGAAACGATGAGCGATTATGTGAACACCTCCCGTGACAACGGCGGCGTTCACACGAACAGCGGCATCCCGAACAAAGCCGCCTACTTGACGATCAAAGACATCGGCCGCTGGCGTGCCCAACAAATCTACTACCGCGCGCTGACCGTCTACATGGGTCCGCATTCGCAATTCAGCGACGCCCGCGCCGCCCTGCTGCAAGCCGCAGCCGATTATTACGGCTACGGCAAAGAGTACCGGGCTGTCCAGGATGCGTGGAATGCCGTCGGTGTAAGATAACAGTGCAAACAAAGAGGCTGACTCGTTCTATGAGTCAGCCTTTTCCGATTTCCAACCCTATCACTTGTCGTTCCTTTCGGAACGACAAGTGTTAACTGCTTCACATGCCGATCCGCCAAGAACGAGCGGTGCCTCGGCAATTTTTTTACATGGATAAACAGTTTGTTGCCAACCTGCTTGACGAGCGGAATGCTTCTTTACCCTACACGAAAGTAAAAATTTTTCATATAAAAAAAGCCGCAGTTTCGCCTGAACTGCGGCCGAAAGCATCACGAATCGAGCCAACGGCACCTCGATTCAATCCAAAAGCAAAACAATCCGGGCGCATCCGCCGTTCATTGGCAGATCGCCTGTGTCAGCGCTTCACCCACCATTTCCATCCCTCACGGTTTTGCTTATCGAGCGCGGCTTTCCTGCGTTGCATCACGTGTGCCACTTCATTAAAGTTCATCATGATCTTCTCCCCTCTCCTCTTGATCATAACTGGATATGCGGTTCGTTTCGTCGGCATCCGGCACGAAATTGCCGTGCGGACTCCGAATGATTTTCGTATACGACTAGAGACCGAGAACGACGCATCCCGCCGAAATGTCGAATTTCGGCGTTTTTTGCCAGTTGGCAAGAATTTCAGGGTAATCGCGTCCATGACGCAGGTATTATAAGCGAAACGGGCAAGAACCTTGCTCAACACGATTATCGTTACTTAACCACGTCAAACAACGAATAAGCGCTTTTGACGCAATCGGGTGCGGCCGTTATCTTTATGTATGTACCTTGCAATCGAATGGATTCATTGAAAAATGTCATTTAACCCATTGGAGGTGAAACCATCCATACGATTTTGGCCCCTGCCGCCTCTGACTGTCATTTTCGCGCACCAACTGAAAATGACGGCGCTGATGTTTGGACTTTAGTGAAAAGCACCGGAGTCTTAGACTTGAATTCCTCTTACAGCTACCTCATGTGGTGCAAATTTTTCCGAGAAACTTCCATTGTGGCCGAACAGTCTGACAAAGTCGTCGGCTTTATTTCCGGGTTCATTCATCCCGACAAGCCTAATGTGCTGTTCATTTGGCAAGTCGCGGTCGATGCCAGTCAACGCGGAAAGGGATTAGCGACGAAAATGCTGTTTGAACTTCTCGAACGGGAAGCCTGTGAAGACGTCGAGTATTTGCAAGCCACCGTATCACCCGACAACATTGCTTCTCGAAAACTGTTTACAAGATTCGCGAAGAAACTGAATACCCGATGCGAAATTCGCGAAGGGTTCAAGCCGGAAGATTTCCCGGAATCGAACCACGAAGAGGAACCGCTTTATCACATTGGCCCATTCCATTCATAAGAGGAGGCATTTCACAACAATGACCCTTGTAGGACCAAAACCAGAGATGGACATCATCGAGAAACACGAGTCGCAAGTCCGCAGTTACAGCCGCAGTTTCCCGGCCATGTTCGAAAGATCGAAAGGCTATAAACTGTGGGACACGGAAGGCAAGGAATACATCGATTTCTTTGCCGGTGCCGGAGCGTTGAACTACGGACACAACAACGACTTCATGCAGGAAAAAATCATTGAATATATTCGCAGCGACGGCATTGCACACAGCCTCGATATGGCAACCGTACCTCGACGCGATTTTCTTGAGCGTTTTCAGGAAGTCATTCTCGAGCCGCGCAACCTGGACTACAAAGTAATGTTCCCGGGTCCGACAGGAACAAACTCGGTCGAAAGCGCGTTAAAAATTGCCCGCAAAGTCACCGGACGCGATACAGTGATCAGTTTCACGAACGCCTTTCACGGCATGACGATCGGTTCGCTCTCAGTAACCGGAAATTCGTTTAAGCGCAAAGGCGCGGGCGTTCCGCTTAGTCATAGTGTTTCGATGCCTTACGACGACTACATGGACGATCATCCGTCGATCACTTATTTGGAAAAATATTTGGAGGACAGCGGAAGCGGCGTCGAATTGCCGGCAGCCATCATCCTTGAAACGGTGCAAGGCGAAGGCGGATTGAACGCGGCAAGCTTCGAATGGCTGCGCAAGATCGAAGAACTGTGCCGAAAATGGGACATCTTGCTCATCGTCGACGATGTTCAAGCCGGCTGCGGACGTACCGGTACGTTTTTCAGCTTCGAACCGGCAGGGATCAACCCTGACGTCGTTTGCCTGTCAAAATCGATCGGCGGCATCGGTCTCCCGATGGCCATTACGCTCATCAAACCGGAGTACGACAAATGGGGACCGGGCGAGCATAACGGCACGTTCCGAGGAAACAACCTCGCCTTCATCGCCGCTGCGGAAGCTCTCAACCATTGGCAAACGGATGCTTTCCAAAAGGAGATTCAGCGGAAGGCGGAACTGTTGACCGAACGGTTGAAGGCGATCATCGAGGCATTTCCAGAGCTGGAAGGCCGCTTGCGCGGACGCGGATTGATGCAAGGCATCGCGTGCGGCAAAGAAGAGATCACCGGCGAAATTACGAAAGCGGCGTTCGAGCGCGGATTGATCATTGAAACATCCGGACCGAACGATGAAGTATTGAAGGTGTTGCCGCCGCTCATCATCGAAGAAGCCGGACTCGAACAAGGACTTGAAATTTTGCGCGACAGCATTGAAAGCGTACTGAAATAAAGGAGCGGTTACAACATGATTGTTAGAACGTTGGACGAAATCATCGGCTCCGAACGCGACACCGCCGATGAGAATTGGAACAGCCGTCGGTTTTTGCTGAAGGACGACAACGTCGGTTTCACACTGACGGAAACGATCCTTTACGCAGGAACGGAAACGTACATTTGGTATAAAAATCACATCGAGGCCGTCTATTGCATCGAAGGCGAAGCCGAAATTGAAACCGTCGACGACGGCAAAAAGTATACGATCAAACCAGGAACGATGTATTGCCTGGACGGTCACGAAAAACATTATTTGCGGGCCAAAACCGATTTCCGCGTCGTGTGCGTGTTCAATCCGCCGCTGACCGGAAAAGAAGTGCACGACGAAGAAGGCGTCTACCCGGCGGCGGTCGATTAATTCATCTAAGAATGGCATGAACAAACACGTTCATGCCATTTGATTTGATCCGGAAACGAGGAGGTTTACACAATGGAAGATCTTTATCCGTCCCGAAAGAGGGAAGAAGTCCAAATCACAAGACGAAAAGATCCTGTCATCCACGGAACGGAAGAATATGATTGCCCATTGACGAAAGACCAATTGTTGGCTTACGAAAAGAACGGCTACTTGTACTTGGAAAACTTCTTCTCGGAAAGCGAAACGGCGAAAATGCAACAAGAAGCCCTTTCCCTTCGCAACGATGAATCCGTTTCGACGCGTCCGGAAGTCGTGCGCGAACCGCACAATGAAGAAATTCGTTCCATCTTTGCCGTCCATGATCATCCATTTTTCGGAAAAGTCGCTGCCCACGAGCGGTTAACGGCGATCGTCTCCCGACTGCTCGGAAGCGAGGTTTACATTAACCAGTCGCGTATCAACTACAAACCCGGGTTCACGGGCAAGGAGTTTTACTGGCATTCGGACTTCGAAACGTGGCACGTCGAAGACGGTATGCCGCGCATGCGCGCCGTCAGCGTTTCGATCGCACTTACCGACAATCACGTGTTCAACGGGCCGCTCATGCTCATCCCCGGTTCCCATCAATATTTTATCTCATGCATCGGGGAAACGCCGGAAAACCATTACAAGAAATCGCTGCAGAAACAAGAATTCGGCGTCCCCGACCGCAACACGATGACCTGGCTCACGAATGAGCTCGGCATTGACGTCCCGACAGGACCGGCCGGCTCCGTCCTCTTGTTTGAATGCAACACGATGCACGGTTCAAACGGAAACATTACTCCTTACGGCCGCAACAACTTGTTCATGGTGTACAACAGCGTGGAAAATCGGCTCGTCGCTCCCTTTTCCGGCGGCGAACCGCGGCCGGAATACATCGCCGCCCGCAACCCAAATGTAACTTTGATCGGCTCGTAATCTTTTCGGAACGCCAATGCATGTTTGGCGTTCTTTTTATTTCATCGTCAGCCCTTTATGAAATCCCCAAGTTTCCTTGCTATAATGATAAGAGAGTGGACTGACAAAGGAGTTTCACGAATGGAGTTACCGAAACCGTTTATCGATAAAATGACTAACCTGTTAGACCGCGAAGCAGCCGCCTTCTTTGCATCGTATAAAAGGAAAAAAACGACCGGGTTGCGCGTCAATCCGTTGAAACTTTCCCCCGCCGCCTTCGCGGAAATCGCTCCATTTCCGTTGACACCGGTGCCTTTCTGCCCGAGCGGCTTTTACGTCGATCCCGAAAACGAACCCGGCAAACACCCGTTTCACCAAGCGGGGCTCTACTACATGCAAGAACCGAGCGCGATGTTCGTTGCCGAGGTTGTTGCCCCAGCCGAACATGAAAAAGTGCTTGATTTGAGCGCTGCCCCCGGAGGCAAAACGACGCAGCTTGCCGGGATGCTGAACAACACCGGCTTGCTTGTCGCCAACGACATTCATCCAAAACGCGCACGCGCGTTATCCGAAAACGTTGAGCGTATGGGTATCACGAACGCCCTCGTCACGAACGAAACACCGAAACGGCTTGCGGAGCGCTTCCCCGCCTATTTCGATAAAATCCTCGTCGATGCCCCGTGCTCCGGCGAGGGCATGTTTCGGAAAGATCCGGACGCGTGCGGCTACTGGAGTCCGGAACATGTCGAGGCGTGTGCCGCCAGGCAAAAAGACATCCTCGCGGATGCGGTGAAGATGCTGAAGCCGGACGGCACGCTCGTCTACTCGACGTGTACGTTTTCTCCGGAGGAGAATGAGCACATCGTCGAGTGGGCGCTCAGCGAATTTCCCGAGCTGGAAGCGGAGGAAATGGCGAAGCCGACCGGCGTGGCAAGCGGCGAAGCGCGCTGGACGGAGTCGCAGACCGGTGCGGCGGGCAAAGCCGCGAGGCTGTGGCCGCACCGGCTGCGAGGCGAAGGCCATTTCGTCGCGAAATGGCGGAAATCCGCAGACGCTGCCGGCCGTTGGCGCGGCCGGTTGGCCGCGTCCAACGTGAAGCCGGCGCACATGCGGGATTTCCGGCGTTTCGCAAGCGAGGCTTTGGTCAGCGTGCCGGGAGGCACGCTGATGGAGAGAAAAGGGCAATGGTTCGCGTTGCCGAACGATTGCCCGGATTTGCGAGGCGTGAAAGTGCTTCGGCCGGGATGGCATCTCGGCGAGCAAAAGAAGGGCCGCTTTGAGCCGAACCACGCGTTAGCGATGGGGCTCAAAGCGGGCGAAGCGAAGCATGCGCATGAGCTGCCCCTCGGAGAGGGGCAGTGGCGGAAGTATTTGCGCGGCGAAACGCTGGAAACCGGCCGCGACCGCGGCTGGTTGGTCGTGACGCTGGAGGGGTACCCGCTTGGCTGGGGCAAAGAAGTGAAAGGAACGCTGAAGAACTTTTATCCGAAAGGCTTGCGCATTCCTGTCCGCTGACAACGAAATCTCCCCGGTTAACCGGGGAGGTTGGCTTCGTTTTGCACTTCGGCCAATGTCGGCAGCGCCGTCATCGCGCCTTTCTTCGAGGCGGCGAGCCCGCCGGAGATGCTTGCCAGACGGACGATGTCTTTCAACGCTTTTTCGTCGAGCGCCTCGAATCCGCGCTCGTGCAAGCCGTACAAGATGCCGGAAACATACGCATCCCCTGCGCCTGTCGTGTCAATCGCCTTCACCTTCATCGCAGCACAATCGATCGACACGTCGCCGTAAACCACACGGCTCCCTTCAGCGCCGCGCGTCACGAAAACCAACGGAATTTCATACCGCCGCCGCAATGCCTCGACACCTGCGTCAATCGACGCTTCGCCCGTCAGAAACGCCAACTCATCTTCCGACAGCTTCAGCACATCGACTTGCCCCAGCAAGTCGACGATCGCCGCCCTCGCCCTCGCTTCGCTCGGCCAAAGGCCCAGGCGCACGTTCGGGTCGAACGACACCTTCAAGCCTGCGGCTTTCGCCCGTTCGACCGCACGCTTCGTGGCCGTGCGCGCCGGCTCTCGGATCAATGTAATGGATCCGAGATGCAGCAGCTTCCGGCCACGGAAGCCAGCCGCATCCAGTTCCTCCTCGCGGAGGAACTGGTCGGCGCTCGGCTCGATGTAAAACGAGAAGTCACGCTCGCCTCCCTCCGCCAGCTTGACGAACGTCAAGCCGGTCCGCGCCTCGTCACTTCGCTTCGCTTGCGTGACATCGACGCCTTCCTTCCTTAACGTCTCCAGCAAGAACTCCCCGAGCAGGTCGTCGCCGACCTTCCCGATGAACGACGTCTTCACCCCGAGCCGCGCCAAACCGACGGCAACATTCGCCGGGGCTCCGCCCGGACATTTTTCATAAAACCGGTTTTTCGCATCCGTCGGGATGAAATCGACCAGCGCCTCACCGAGGCAAAGGATGCCTTCACTCATCGTATCGCGCCTCCTTCACGTTTCCAACGTCCAATAATCGATGGCGGAAACACGCACATCGCCGCCTTCTGCCTCCCATTGAATCGCGCGATTCGCCGGGTTCGCGAACACGAGGCTCGACATTGCGCGCTCACCGTCGTTCGTAAACACTTCAAT
>DASSOY010000053.1 GCA_035700025.1 Bacillales bacterium
TATCATACGAAGGACAAATCCCCTTCGTATCGCCATTTGTCCCATCTCTCAAAAAAAAAGGATGCTGCCCATCTCGAACAATATCATTTACAGCCTCCGATGCATACCATGCAAGCATACAAAGCATGGAAAAGCAGGTGAATGTATGACGAAAAGATATCCAAAGCTGAAAACCGTCGGTCCCTTTCACATTTATGGTGAAGTGAAATCGATCGATTTGAGCAAAGCGAATGAGGAAGTACTGAATCGATATTCGCAAGAAACGGCGGGAACGAACGCGACGTTGAATGGGGACGAAGGGAAATCCGATGAACAACCGGAATTGACGCCGGAGATGCGAGAGCAGCTCGAGGTACTCGGCAATGAAATCATTAAGCAATGGAGTCTTCCGGTCGAACGAATCGAACTCATTCAAGGCGGACAAATGGCGCTCGTTTGGAAGGTGATGACGAACGAAGGCCCGTTTTGTTTGAAGCGGATCAACCGCCCGGAGAAGAAAGCGTTGTTTTCCATTCACGCGCAGCATTTTCTTGCCGGGAAAGGAGCGAACGTGCCGCGAATCATCAAAACAAAAGATGACGAGCTGTACGCGAAGCACGGACCGTTTCTGTTTGTCGTTTATGAATGGATTGAAGGGCGTCCGTTTGATCTGAACGTGAACGAAGAAATGGAATGGATGATGAAAGGATTGGCACACTATCATCTTGATTCCGAAGGGTACCATCCGCCGGAAGGCGTACCTGCGGCGTCGAAACTCGGACAGTGGCCGCGGCATTACATGAAACGAATCCAGCAAATGAAAGCGTGGAAGCTGATTGCCGAACAGCAGCCGGATGATCCGTTTTCAATAAAATACATGGAGACGGCCGACGATGCGGTTGCCTCCGGACGGTCGGTCCTTTCGCAGCTGCAAAATTCCCACTATCATGATTGGGTGGCTGAAAAAAGGAAAGCACCGACGCTCTGTCATCAAGATTACGGGACCGGCAACACTCTTCTTCGGAATGGTGAAGTATGGGTCATTGACCTCGACACAACGGCTTACGATTTGCCGGTTCGGGATTTGCGAAAACTTATCATCCCGATGATGACTGACGACGGCGGATGGCGGGACGATCTGTTCGATTTGATGCTCAACGCGTACGAAAGTGTCCATCCGCTGACGGATGAACAAAAGCGAGTGATGTACATCGACATGATGTTTCCGTATGAGCTCTATGACGTGATTCGTGACAAATATTCGTTAAAAAATGACGCCGCACTCACGGAGCTGGAAGAAGCCTTTGCCTTCGAGGCATTGAAAGAGGAAAAATTGAAGCGCAAGCTCACTGAGCTTTCCTGACAAAAACGAAACACGCAACAGCGTACAGAAGCGGTGTTGCGTGTTTCAATTGGATAAAATGACGCCCTTTTGGACATAAGAAAAATAACTTGACCCAAAGGGAGAGAACCGACATTGAATTGGACATTGATCCTATCGGCAAACGGAATTGCTTTAGCGATCTGTTTGTTCGGCACCATTTACAGCCTGTTTAAAGCTTCTCGTCAACGCGGCGAACACACGAGAATGTTCGCCTTTGCCCGCGAACATCGCGTGATGTTGAATCCGTATTTTCTCGCCCTTCTCTTCTTTACGATCGCAAGCGTTCTCATCATCGGATTTTTCTCTTGGTACTTTAAGCCATGAAAAAATAAGCCTGGCTGGCAGGCTTATTTTAAAATACCGATCGATTCGATAAATGCTTTCGCTTTTTCGTCCCCGTGATCGTATATCATCCGGTAAATTCTTGCCAGCGTATCCTCGTACTGATGGTTTTCCTCGTCTTGGTGGTAAGGATACGGCACATGCGCACGCCAAAAGGTGTGAAACGAGTCGTTGTCGATTTTCTCCATTAAGCGCCGCAGTTGTTCGACATCATCCTCGGTCGCCTCAATTTGAAATTCCCACTCAGAAATCGTCGGATCGCTGTGAATTTCACCGGTTTCAATTTTTATATAATACGGTCTTTGTTCCATCGGATCGCGCCCCTTTCACGTTCTAGGTTTAACCCGTCGAACGGAAAATATGTAGCGCACGCGGTTCGCGGAACTTACAAACCGAGAATGTTGAACCCGGCATCAACGTGAATGATTTCGCCGGTAATGCCCGAAGACAAATCGCTCATCAAAAACAACGCTGTATGGCCGACGTCCTCTTGAGAAATCGTTCTTCTCAACGGCGATTCTTCTTCGATTTTTTTCAAAACCGAATTGAAGTCGCCAATCCCTTTCGCCGACAATGTCCGAATCGGCCCTGCCGAAATCGCATTCACGCGAACCCCGTATTTGCCGAGATCATTGGCCAAATACTTAACGCTCGCATCCAATGCAGCTTTCGCCACGCCCATCACATTATAATTCTTCACAACGCGCTCGCCGCCGAGATACGTCATCGTTACGATGCTCGCATGCTCACTGAACAACTCTTTTTCATGAATCGCTTTCGCCACGGCTGTCAACGAATAGCTGCTAATGTTTTGCGCCAGCAAATAGCCGTCGCGGGTCGTGTTCATGTACTCACCTTTCAACTCGTCGGTTTTCGCAAAAGCGATGCAGTGGGCGAGTCCGTCGACCTTGCCGACTTCTTCCTTAATTTCGGAAAACGTGCGGTCAATGTCTTCATCGCTTGTGACATCGCACGAATAAAACAGCGAATCGTCCCGGTCAAGTTCGTCCGCCAGCGACTTTACATTTTTCTCAAAACGTTCACCTGCATAAGTGAAAATCAAACGCGCGCCTGCGTTGCTCAACGCTTGCGAGATGCCCCAGGCGATGCTTCTTTTGTTCGCTACACCCATGACGACATAGGTTCTGCCTTCCAAGGATAATTGCATATGTATAAGCCCTCCATTGCTTTTTGTACAAATTATAACAGGTTTACGGCGAAAAAGGAAAACCCGGCACGCGCGAATGCCGGGACCCTCTCAAATCAAGCGAGCAGTTCCTGCAATTGATCGACATGAATTTTCGAGCCGGACACAATGAGGCGGTCTCCCATTTCGAAAGACGTGTCGCCGTGCGGAACAATCGAATTGTTGTCCCGAAAAATCCTGACGATAATCGTATCCCCCATGTACGGGAATTCCCGCAGCTTTGTGCCCGCATAATCATGATTGTTCATTTCGATTTGGTACAATCCGTTTTCTTTTGTCGTCAAGATTTCGACGACGCTCGGCGATTCGACCATCGCCTTCAAAATCGCTTTCGTCGAAAACAATGATGAAAATACCTCGATGCCTTGATTCCGCAACGTACCGCTCAGCTCCGTCGATTCGACTCTCGCGATGACCCTGCCGGCGACGAGTTCTTTCGCTCGCTCGGCCATGAGCGTATTGTTCGCGTCGTTGTTTGTCGATGCGACAAAAATATCGGCATCAAACGCACCCGCTTGCTCCAAAGCGTCGGGATCGTAGGACGGAAGTTCCTGAATCGTGAACGACGACTCGCCGTTTCTCGCGCCGCTCCATTGATCTTTACGGCAATGATAAACCGTCGTATCGAAATGGTCGTTGTCGAGTTCCAGCGTTAACGGCAAAGTGACAGGATTCGCGCCGATGAACACGACTTTTGTTTTTTTCGGCATGATTTCGGATTCGGGAAACAACTTCTTGAACACGATCGGACCAATGATGCAACTGATCACGGCGACGAGAATGACAGCCGAAGCAAGATCATTGCTGACGATTTTCAAATCTTGTCCAACCCTTACCGCAGCAATCACGAGCGTCAGTTTTGCGGCGACCAGAAAGCCGATGCTGTATGCGGTTTTCCAACCGTACCATTTTTTCAAAATCAAGGCCGGCAAAATTTTTGCGGCGAAAAAGGCGACTAACAGCATGGGCATCAAAAGAAGCACCTTGTCGCTGGAAAACAGTGACCATAAATCGAGTTTCACCCCGACCATCACGAAAAAAATCGGAATCAAAAATCCATAGCCGAACGAGTCGAGCCGCTGGACCATCGCCGGGTTTGGAGACAACAGCGAGACGAGTGCACCGGCCAAAAACGACCCGAGAATAATCTCCACGCCGAGCGAATTAGACAGCGCGACCAACACGATAATCAAGGCGAATACCGCTCTCGTATCAAGATGAATCGTTCCTTTGGTCATCGTCTCCAAGAAAGACTGGTGTCGAAAATATTTTCCGATAAAATAAAGCAGGACCCCGGCGGCGAACAAAATGAGCAAAAACCACGTTTCCCCGCTTTTCGCAGAGAAAAACGAGACAAACACGGCAAGCAGGATCATCGTCATTAAATCGCCGAGGACCGTAATCAACAAGATGAGCTGGCCGATGCCCGTTTTGACGATACCCATGTCTTTAATCGTCGGAACAACGATTCCGAGGGAGATCGTCGCGATAATAAGTGTCATTAAGTAAACGTTGTCGATCAAGCCAATCGAAACGAACAACAAGGAGAGCAAGAAAGAAACGAGAATCATAAGAACGAAAATGATGGCCGCAACAACGAGACCGTTAGGGGCTCGCGTCTCAGAAGACCGGTCTTTGTTTCGTTTGTTGGCGAACACGGAAAAATCAATTTCCACGCCGCTGAGAAATAGCAAATAAATGAAACCGAGCGTCGACAACGTTTGAATCCACACGTCTTTTTCGACGAGATCGAACCCCGTTTTCCCTATAATTAACCCGGCGATGATTTCTCCGACGACGACCGGGATGAATCGCAGCCGCATTCGATTCAGTAAAATCGGCGTGAGAAACGCCGCGATGACGACGACTAGAAGTGACACGAACGACGCCTGTGTATGTTCCATTGACGACCTCCTTCATGTTTCGTTCCGGCGAACCGGAATCGGTCTTTTTACAAGACTACTTGATCGTCGGATGCCGGTCAATCGAAAAACCCTATGTTAAATAGCTCATAAAGAACGTCGCAATGCTGAAATAGATGAGCATGCTGATCAGATCGCTGATCGTCGAAATGAACGGACCGGAAGCGACCGCGGGATCCACCTTGAGTTTATGCATCAGAAGCGGCACAAATGCGCCGGCAATCGTAGCGACAAACAACGAACACATCAACGAAAATCCGACGATCACCCCTAGCAGCCATTGTCCTTCGATCACAGCGACAATTAATGATAAAACAAGTCCGCAAACACTTCCGATGATGAGCCCGGTTCCAACCTCTTGCATAAACAACTTCACCCGGCTCAAATCATTAAAATCCCCCGTTGCGATCCCGCGAACGACGACGGCGAGCGCCTGGGTACCGCTGTTTCCCGATGTACCGGAAATAACGGGAATGAACGCCGCCAAAACGGCCACTTGATTCAAGGTCGATTGAAATTGGCTGATGAGTGTTGCGGTCACCATGCCGAGAAACAGCAAGATGATTAACCAGGGCAGCCGCTTTTTCGCGGTAATAAACGGATTGCGGTTGAATTCGACATCCGCAATGCCGGCGAACTTCGAATAATCTTCTTCCGCTTCTTCATCAATAACGTCCACGATGTCATCGACAGTAATGATCCCAAGCAAATGATTTTGAAAATCAACGACCGGCAAGGCAAGAAAATCGTAGTCGCGCATAATTTGCGCAGCTTCCTCTTGGTCCGCCCCGACGGAGATTGAAACTACCCGTTCGTTCATGATGTCTTTAATTCGTGTCCCATCATCGGCAATGATTAAGTCGCGCAGCGAAATGACGCCTTTCAAACGTTTCTCTTCATCAACGACGAACACGTAATAAATCGTCTCCGCGTCGGGGGCTTCTTTTTTCAAAATCCGCATCGCTTCGGCCACCGTTTGATAATCGCGGATCGCGACGAACTCCGTCGTCATGATGCTTCCGGCAGTTTCTTCCTGATAATGAAGCAATTCGCGAATTTCTTTCGACGAATCGTCTTCCATCAACGTTAAATAACTGGCCACTTGATCCGCTTCCAAATCATTCAACACGTCTACCGCGTCGTCCGCATACATATCGGCCAGCATGTCGGCCGCATACCTCGGTTCCATTTCGGAAATGTAGTTTTCGCGATCCTCATCCTCGACGTTGTCGAACAAATCCGCCATTTCCTCCGGAGACAAGTACGTGTAGAGCCGCAATCGCTTCTCTCGTTCAAGTGAAAAAACGTACTTCGCCTGCTCATACGAATGCAGTTCCCCGAAAAGTTCGCGAAACGTGTCGATGTTGTCGGCTTCGACGACTTCATCAAGCCGGCGGTAAAGCTCTTCGTTTCGATCGCGTCCGTTATTCATCGATTTCCCTCCCCCGCGTTTCCTGAAAAAAAGTAGTTCTGTGACGACCCTACATTATGATAAGATGGTAATGGTTTCTCGAATAGAAGGTGGATATTCATGGACAAAGACAATAATTCTACCCTGCAACAACTAGACTATACCTTATTATTTATTATCTTTCTATTGTTATGTGTAAGTCTCATCTCTATCTATTTGGCCACTGGATCGGGCCATTTAGTTTTGATGCAGTTCATCTGGTACATGATCGGCGGCATTGCGATCACCGGAATCATGTTGGTCGACTTTGACCGCTTTCGCCATATCGCTTGGTATTTATACGGTTTCGGCATTTTGCTGCTGATTCCGTTGTTTTTGGCTTCCAAAGGACTCTTGCCAAGTTGTGAACAAGGGTGTTTCATCGTTACCGAAAACGGGGCCACAAGCTGGTATTATGTTCCCGGCGCAGGAACGGTTCAACCATCCGAGTTTTTCAAAATCTTTCTCATCGTTGCTTTAGGGCATTTAACGGTTTCTCATCATGAAAAACATCCGGAAAAAACGTTGCGCGACGATCTTAAGCTGCTCGGCAAAATTATCGGCGTTTCTGCCGTGCCGCTCGGGTTAGTTGCCTTGCAACCCGACCTTGGAACAGCATCCGTACTGGCTTCGATCATGGGCAGCTTGCTTGTCATTTCCGGCATTCGATGGCGCATTTTATCGGCGGCGTTTTTGATCGGGGTTTTGTTTATCGCGGTAAACATCTTGTTGTACATTTATTTCCCGGAACATGCTTTGTTGAAAGACTACCAGATGGACCGAATTAATGCATGGCTGCATCCGGAAAACTATTCCGGAGGGGATGCCTATCAACTAAAGCAATCGCTGCAGGCGATCGGAACCGGGCAATTGTACGGTACTTGGCCGAATGAAACAGGGGTTTTCGTCCCAGTTGCCTATGCAGACTTTATCTTTTCGATCATCGCAGAAAAATTCGGCTTTCTAGGTGCGAGCGTCGTAATTTCGCTATTCTTCTTGCTGATTTACAGGATGATTCTCACTGCACTCGAAATCCACGACCGATTTGGCAGTTACTTGTGTGCAGGCGTAATCGGCATGATTACCTTTCAAGTGTTTCAAAACATCGGCATGACCATCCAAGTATTGCCGATCACTGGTCTTCCATTGCCATTTATCAGCTACGGCGGAAGTTCGCTTTTAACGTGTATGATTGCCGTCGGAATTGTGTTGAATGTGCGGTCGCGAAAACGAACATACATGTTTGAATAAAAAAAAGGTGTTGCCCAACGTTGGATCGGGCAACACCTTTTCTAATCCGTAATGAACGACTCTTTCACGCGTTTCCAAAACGGAAACGGCCGGAAACGGGCAAAGCGGACTTTCTCGCGTGCCACACGGCATTGAATGGATTTCACCTTTTCATGCAGCAAAAACAAATGATCGATCGTAATGTTGAAATTCACGTCGTTGACCGGTTTTAACAAACACGTATGATGCTGCGGCAGCACGAGGGGGGAACCGATCGTACGAAACACGCGGTTGTTGATCGATGCCATTTCCGCCAACTGGATTGAAGCCAGTGACGGATGGATGATCGCACCTCCGAGTGCTTTATTGTATGCGGTACTCCCCGACGGAGTCGACAAACAGAGGCCATCACCGCGGAACGTTTCGAAAGGTTCCCCTTTAATTTCCACTTCCATTTCCAACGAGCCCTCTGTCGCTTTCACCGTACATTCATTCATCGCCAAATATCGATTCTCCTCTGCTCCGTCAATGTATCGAACGGTGACTTCAAGCAACGGATAGTCGACGATTTGAAACGGCGTCTTCGCTAAATGAATGACGAGTTTGTCCACTTCTTCCGGCATCCAATCGGCGTAAAATCCGAGATGCCCGGTATGCACGCCGACAAATGCTGTATCCGCAAGACGATTTTTATAACGATGGAAAGCGTGAAGGAGTGTTCCATCTCCGCCAACCGAAATGACCACGTCCGGTTCTTGCTCGTCATAGACAAGATCAAATTCTTTCAGTTCGCGCGCAATTTTTTTTCCTAGCTCGTGCGACGTACGATCGCCTTTTTCTTGAATCGCGAATTTCATGGGAATCTCCTTCTGCTGCTGTCATGTCTTTGGTCTTTTTTTTGTTCGAATGTAACTTGCGGCTCTCTCACTTCATCCCTGATTTTCGACATTTCTTCGTCCAATCGAAAAGCCGCTTCCGCGGCCCGTTGCAACCTCAGTTGGATTTGTTCAGGAATTTGTCCCGAGTATTTGTAATTTAATGAATGCTCGATCGTCGCCCAGAAATTCATCGCCAATGTTCGCACTTGAATTTCCACAAGAATGTGTTTAACACCGCTGATCGTTTGCACGGGATAACGAACGACGAAATGATAAGAGCGATATCCGCTGTCTTTCTTGCGAGCGACATAATCTTTTTCTTCTACCACGGTAAAGTCGGTCCGGTTGCGAATTAACTCGATCACAACGGAAATATCGTCGACGAATTGACACATAATGCGAATGCCAGCAATATCCTGCATTTCTTTCTCGATCTCGTCGATCGCGATACCTTTCCGTTTTGCCTTGTCAAGAATGCTGGCGACAGGCTTTACCCTCGCCGTGACGAATTCGATCGGTGAATGTTCATTTGTGTACGCATATTGATCGCGAACCGCTTTCCACTTGATTTTCAATTCATCAACCGCTTGTTTATACGGGGCCAATAAATAATCCCAGTCCATGCCTCGTCATTCCTCCTCCCGTCGGGAACGGCAAGATCTTCCTTAAGTTTACCATAAACGGCCGCTGTTTTTTAGCAGCATGCACGATTGGGGTTTCCCGACAGTTTTGATACGATAAGAACAGAAAGAAGGGATCGTATGAACCAAGAAATCGAAATCGAATGGAAAAATTTACTTACCGAAAACGAATTTTCCGTCCTCTGCTCCGCTTTCAAAGTCAAACCGGAAGATTTCTGGCTTCAGCATAATCACTATTTTGATACGGAAAACGGGATGCTGAAAAAAGCCGGATCAGCCTTGCGCATTCGTGAAAAGCAGCAGCACCGCCAGTTAACATTGAAACAACCTCACCCTCAAGGACTTCTCGAAACCCATCAAGAAATTTCCGCGGAGGACACAGCACGAGCGATTGACCATTCGCTTCTCCCTGACGGCGATGTCATGAATCAGTTGCAAAACAATGGATTGCGTCCTCACGGATTGCATTATTTGGGTACGTTAACGACGAAGCGGGCGGAAGTCCAATTTCGCGGAGGCATCCTCGTTTTTGATCACAGTTTTTACTTGAATCATGAGGATTATGAACTTGAATATGAATGCACAGACGTAAACGGCAAGCAAACTTTCCATGAGCTGCTGAAAGAATACAAGATCCCGGTTCGTGCGACGGAAAACAAAATCAAACGCTTTTTCGATAAAAAAAATGCCAAATGAGCTAAAAGCGTCGGCCGTCCGGTCTAAAAAAACATTGTCGTTTCATGAAAATTTTGCTATCTTTAACGTAGTACTCTAGGTCTGCTTGATCCGGCCACGCTACATACGCTTTCGCAAACGTGCAGCCGGCCGCACTTTGCTTCCAAAGCAAGACGGCCGCTTGACGTTACGTGAGTCACATGGAAGGGGACGAGCCTTGAATATTCGTCTGTACCAAACGTTATTGGAACTCCAACAGCTGCAACGATTTTCCAACACGAACACATCCCGCTCCACGTTCAGCCTTCTCGGCAGCGACAGCTTCGCTTCCGTTTTCGAAGAGACCCTGGAGCGTTTCACCCATGTTTCCAAAACACCTTCTTCCTATCGATCGACGTTGCCGCTCAGCCGCTTTCCTATTGCTGAAACGCATCCTCGGCATATGAGAAACGACTATGAGAATTTGATTCAACAAGCCGCCGAGCGTTATAACGTAAATCCTTCGCTCATTCGTTCCGTAATCCAGCAAGAATCCGGGTTCCATGCTTCGAGCACAAGTTCAGCCGGCGCACAAGGCTTAATGCAACTCATGCCCGCAACGGCACGAGCGCTCGGAGTAACGGATCCTTACGATCCGGCGCAGAACATCGACGGCGGAACGCGCTATTTGAGGCAAATGCTCGACCGCTACGACGGCAGCGCTGCACTTGCACTCGCGGCGTATAACGCCGGACCAGGTAACGTAGACAAGTACGGGGGCATTCCGCCTTTTGAAGAAACCGAACATTATGTACGATCCGTCTTGCAACACGTTTGAAACGAGAATCGCCGACCCCGTACGGGGTCGGCGATT
>DASSOY010000054.1 GCA_035700025.1 Bacillales bacterium
TCACGTTTCCAACGTCCAATAATCGATGGCGGAAACACGCACATCGCCGCCTTCTGCCTCCCATTGAATCGCGCGATTCGCCGGGTTCGCGAACACGAGGCTCGACATTGCGCGCTCACCGTCGTTCGTAAACACTTCAATCGCACTTTTATCAAGAAATACATGTAACGTCAACGTATCACGATCGGCATCGACCGTCCAGCTGCGCTTCCCTTTCGGTCCCCCGCCTGCAGCGTCGCGGTCAAACGTGATCGTTCGTGACGCAACGTCAAACGACAATGTCACGCGCTCCACGCCGTCATCACTTACCCGCAAAGCGAGGCCGAACGACGACGCTGTACAATTTTTCAAATCAAACGTCGCTTTCAATTCACCTACGTCACCTGAAATCCCAGCCAGCGTTCGTTTTTCTCCAGCGGCCAAGGCGACATTTTTATAAGATACGTGTTCTTGTCTAAGTGTTTCGAGTTCCGAAACCGGCTTGACCAACAACCGGCCGTCTTCATCCAAAACGAGCTCGCGCGGAACCGTCATGCAGCCTGCCCAACCGTCGGCTTCGGCAATGTTTTCCATTCGCATCCAGCCGATTAAGATCCGCCGCCCACTCTCGTCTTCAAACGTTTGCGGGGCGTAAAAGTTCAACCCTTCGTCAATCTTGGCAAAGTCGCCGTGACGGTATTCGCCTGTCGCATAATCGAGATTTCCGATGAAACAGCCCGAAATGTCTGGTTGATCGGCCGGTCCGACGCCTTGCGGAGAAACGAGCAAGACTTCCTTGTCCCCGAGCGTAAAGAAATCAGGACACTCGAGCATATAGGCTTCCCAGTCGCTGCTGTCCGTCAGCACGCTTTCAAACGACCAGTCGAGCAAGTTAACGGATGAATAAAGCAGCACTTTGCCGTTCCCCTCGCGCGTCGCACCAAGCACCATATACCACTTGCCTTCGTGAGGCCAAACTTTCGGATCGCGAAAGTGGGAACTGACGCCGTGTTCCGCAGGAACTTCGAGAATCGGATTGATCGGAAGTTTGCGAAAATGCACGCCGTCTTCGCTGACGGCAATGTTTTGCGTTTGGACAGCCTCTTCGTCTTCGTCATCCGCCAGCCAACGATTCCCGGTATAAAACAACCATATTTTCCCTTCATGCTCTACCGCACTTCCCGAAAAGCAACCGTCGCGGTCGTACTGTTCGTCGGGAGCCAGCGCGATCGGCAAATGCTCCCAATGCACGAGATCCGTGCTTTTCATGTGACCCCAATGAATGTTGCCCCACTTCGCTTCATAAGGATTGTGCTGGTAAAACAAATGATACGCCCCGTTCACTTGAATGAGGCCGTTCGGGTCATTGATCCAGAAAGCAGGTGCAGCTGCGTGGTAATCCGGCTTATAAGGATCTTTCTCGGCGAGTGAAACCGCACCTTTTACAGATTCCATTGCTTTTTCTAATCGATTCATATTGTTGCATCAACCTTTCACGGAACCGCCGAGCAGTCCTCGTACAAAATAACGTTGCAAGAAGAAAAACACAGCGAGCGGCAAAATCATCGAAATAAATGCGCCGGACGTGAGCAAATGCCATTCCGAGCCGCGCGTGCCGACCATTCCGGCCAATTGCATTGTTAAAACTTGGTGATTCGGCACCCCGCCAAGATAAATAAGCGCAATCAAATAATCGTTCCACACCCACATGAATTGAAAAATCCCGATTGATGCGATCGCCGGCACCGAAAGCGGCAAAATGAGCCTTGTAAAAATTTTAAAGTGACCGGCACCGTCGATGAATGCCGATTCGAAGATATCTTTCGGAATTTGGCTAATGTAGTTGTGCATAAAATAGGTCGCGAGTGACAACCCGAAGGCCGTGTGGGCCAGCCAGACGGCAAGGAACGTGCCGTTGATGCCGAGAGCGATAAAGTCTTTCAAGTCGGGCACAAGCGCGACTTGTACCGGAATGACAAGCAAGCCGATAATCGCCATGAGCAAGATGTTTCTTCCGGGAAATCGCATCCACGCAAACGCGTAAGCGGCGAAAGTCGAGACCGTTAAAGGAATCAACGTCCCCGGGATGGCGACAGCGATCGAATTCAAGAAAGCCCGCCCGAGATTATCCCCTTGCATCGTCGTCATCGAACCGTCGGGACCGGCCACTTGGTAAGTTCCGCCTGTCAGCACGTGCAAATAATTTTTAATCGTAAACCCGAGGTTTGACGTCCATTCTTCGTCTTGGACGGCCACCGTTTTACGCAAACGGTTTTCCCAAACGATCCGTGTATTTTCAGCAATTTTTACACCGTTTTGCAGCTGTTTATCCGTCACCTGTTCGCCTTTAACTTCAAACGGCTGATCAAGGTTCACATCTTTTGGAAGCGTAATAGTAGATTCCGTTACCCAAGCTTCGTGCGGAAAGATCGTCCACCAGCCGCTCGTATTAATATCATTCGGCATGCGGAACGAAGAGATGAGCAAACCGAACGTCGGGAGGATCCACAGCAAGCAAATGAAGCCGAGAATGACGTTGACGAGCCATTTCTTCGAGCCTCTATTATTCGGGTTCGCCGCCATTTAAAATCCCTCCTCTTTCTTGAACCGTGATGCATTGATCCAAATGACCGGTATGACAAAGAGCAAAAGCAAGATCGCCAAAGCCGAACCGTATCCTTGGTTGTCATACGTGAAAAATTCTCTGTAAAATTTCGTCGCGATGACGCCGGTGCCATACTGACCGCCTGTCATGACAATGACGATATCGAAAATCTTCAAGCTGAAAATCACGATCGTCGTCGTAACCGCGGCCAACGTCGTTTTAATGTAAGGCACGATGATTTTGAAGAAAATGCGTATTTCGCTCGCACCGTCGATTCTGGCCGCCTCCAGCAACTCGTTCGGAACGCCTTTAATTGAGGCCGAAAGAATGACCATCGCAAAACCGGTTTGCATCCAAATCATGATGGCGATCAAAAACAAATTGTTCCAAGGCTGAACGAGCGACAGCCAAGCTTGCGGCTCACCGCCGAACGCCTGCACAACGGCGTTCAATAAGCCGATTTGATGATCGCCTGGTTCATAGGCGTAAATGAACTTCCAAACGACGCCGGCCCCGACGAAAGAAATGACCATCGGCATAAAAATGATACTCTTAGCGATTTTCTCAAAACTGCTTCGTTCGGCAAGCACAGCGATGAGAAGCCCGAAGGCCACGCTGAAAAACGTGCCGAAGACGACCCACATGAGCGTATTTCTGAGCGTAATGAGCATCTCTCTTTGCGTGAAAATCGCCAAGTAATTTTTTAATCCTACAAAAACATCGCCGTTCGGTCCGAAGAAGCTCATGACTAACGTGCGCAATGCCGGTATAAACAGCAGCCAGCCGAGAATAAAGACGGCCGGGCTGATGAATACGAACGGTTGGATCTTTTTCTTCACGCTTTCCGGATATAAGGACAAGACCCAGTTAAGAGATAAGTAGATTGTGAAAATCCCGACCGATCCCCAAACGACTGCAACGATCGTTAACCAAACCGGACTAATGTCGTTTTGTTTCAATAAGGAAAACACGCCGTAATGGAATATAAAATTGACAGCCAAAACGAGCACCGTCAAAAGGACTTTCATCCATGGCCGCTCACTTGGACGACTTGTCGAGTGCGATTGCTCCGCTTCCGCCGGCGTCTGCTTCCCGGTCTGCATGTCGTGCACCTCCGTATGCGTAATGGAAAGGCAAGGGCCGGTCCTCATGAACCGGTCCCCGTTTTGCCTTACTGCTTAAATCCCGACTGAATTTCTTTCAACGTTTGTTCCAAGTTCGTCGTTCCGCTTAAGTAATCGGTCATCCCTTCCCAGAACGATCCTGTACCGACGGAAGAAGGCATCGAGTCCGAACCGTCAAAGCGGACCGCATCGGCATTCAAAATCTTTTCCGCGACTTTTTTCGTCACCGGATCTTGATACCAGCTCAGCTTCGAATCTTTATGCGGAGAAATCGCGCCTCCGGATTGAATCCAAGACTTCAACGATTCACCTGTCGTGAAATATTTCATGACCGCGCGAACTTCCGGCCGATCGTTAAACATCGCCATGATGTCACCGCCAACAAGTAACGGCGCGCCGTACTTCTCATTCATTTGCGGCAAAACGAAGAAATCAAAGTCTTCCGGCGTTACGCCTTGCGGGAAGAAACTCGTAATAAAGTTTCCTTGCAAAAGCATAAAGGCCTTTGGCGGATGCGTGAACAACGGTTTCGGTGCATCCCCGAAATTCGTCGAAACAATCGATTTTGTTCCACCATAAACATACGCGTCATTCATGAAAATGTTCGAAAATTGCTTGAACGCTTCTTTCACAACATCAGAAGTAAACGGCAGTTCCCCATTTACCCATTTATCATAATTCTCCAGTGATGTCGTACGAAGCATAATGTTTTCGATCCAGTCCGTCGCCGGCCAACCGGTACCTGCGCCAGCTTCAATCCCGAACGACCAAGGTTTATAGCCGTCGTCAGCCATTTGCTTCGTCAATGCCATTAGTTCGTCCCAAGTTTTCGGCACTTCATATCCAGCGGCTTCAAATGCATCCTTCGGATACCATACAAAGCTTTTTGCATTTACACGCTGCCATACGCCGGCAACAATCTCACCGTCTTTGCCCGGCATCGTCGAAATGTCGATCCAGCTTTGATCGTATTGTTGTTTCAAGTAATCTTTCGACAAGAACGTTGAAACATCAACAACTTGACCTTTTTTCGCAAACTCTTTTAAAGCACCGGGCTGCGGGAAATCCGCGATATCAGGCGGGTTGCCGCTTTTCACCCGGATACCGATCGTGCTGTTGAACTCTTTCGAGTTCGTATACTGAATGTCGATGCCCGTTTTCTCTTCAAAACTTTTTACCGACTGATTGAACTTCACTTCGTCAGGTCCCGAGAATGGCCCGAGGATGGTCACTTTCGTTCCTTTAAATTCACCATTAAAAGCGGCCTTTAACGGATCCCCTTTAAAGTCGGAAGAACCGCCGTCTTTTCCACTGTTCCCGCTCGTTTCACTGTTCCCGCACGCCGCCAACAGCATCGCAAATACGAGCATCAACGCAAGAAGAAACTTTCCCTTTTGGTTTCGCAATTCCCGTCAACTCCTTGAATTTTGATTTGAAAAGGTTTTCAAACAAAAGTAACGAAAAACACCATGATTTCCCGGTAATTCTGCTTGGATTCGTTGAAAAGGTTTTCATACAATGGATGATCGGACCCGCAGATGGGACCGCGATCACGGATTCGGCGAAGCCGTAGAATCCCTCTCAATCAATTCGTGAGACACAATTTCCCGCAACGGTCCCAGATCATTCCCATCAATGAGCGCAGTAATTTTCTCAATTGCCTTATGCCCGATTTCGTCAAGCGGCTGCGCAATTGTCGTCAATTTCGGAATGCACATTTGCGAGATCCGCAAGTTGTCGAAACCAACGACCGACACATCTCCAGGAACTGTCTTGCCCATCTCGGTCAACGCCGAAATGGCTCCGAGTGCCAATTCGTCGGAAGCGGCAAAGACCGCCGTCAAATCCGGATGCTTGGCGAACAGCTTTTTCGTCGCCTGCGATCCGTTTTGAAACCAATGCGGCGCAATTTCGCAGCCGTCATCAGGTGCCTCAAGCCCATTCTTTCGCAGCGCTCGCATAAACCCTTGATAACGCGGCAATCCGGCAATCGGATCGCTTAATGGGAAACTAATCATGCCGATTTTCCGATGTCCGAGACTGATTAAATAGTCGGCAGCGTCAAAGGCGGCTTGCTCATCATTGATTTTGATTGAAGGAATTTCATACTCCATCGATTGGGTGGAGACAAGCAATACCGGAATGCCCATCTGCTCGAAAATTTCTTGATAATCAGGATATACCGGTTCACTCGTGAAAATGATGCCGTCGACGCGCTTTTCGTTTAAAATTTGCAAGTAAGACAAGATCGTCTTATGATCCCGATTCATGCCGCAAATCATTAAGTTGTAGCCTTCATCGCGAGCCGCTTCTTCCATACCGTGAAGCAATTCGGGAAAATAGAGGCTTTTCACGTCGGAAATCATGACCGCCAACGTTTTCGTTTTCCCGGAAATCAGCCCCCGGGCCAAAGCATTAGGCTGATAATTCAAAGCTTCAACAGCATTCAGTACTTTTCTCCGTTTCTGTTCATCCACTTGCGCCGAATTGTTCAGTACGCGGGATACCGTACTGATTGAAACATCGGCCAATTTCGCCACATCTTTAATGGTCTTTTTCATGTGCGTTGACATCCTCTGATTCTTTGAAAACCTTTTCAAATAATGTTAGGGGATATTTAGTAAGCTGTCAACCCTTTTTTGCCACAAAATAAAAGCGGGGAGAGCCTCCCCGCCATTTACGCCCACCACATTTCGGCAGGCTTTTCCCGAATCAAAACCGACTTTAAATGATTCACCGCCGTAGCAAATCCTTCTTGCACCGACATAAGCGGATCTTCATGTTCAAT
>DASSOY010000055.1 GCA_035700025.1 Bacillales bacterium
GAAATCGCTCACTGAGAACGCTATTTCTCGGAAATCATGAAAATCCGCGATGAGATTCGGGTGATTTTGGAAATTAACGCTCCTCATGAGCGATTTTATTTGAAAATGGGATTTTTAAAGCAAATAAGGTTTCTGGTGAGCGCTAATCTCAATCTCAACGAAAACCTTGGATGAATCACAACAATTTCCATTGACTTGGTGCCACCGCGAAAGTGAATCTCGATGGCGAGCGAATGGTGAGATTTGCTCATGAAAGGATGCAACCGATTTACAGTTTGAAAGCGTTGGGGTGAAAGGATGAATTTTTTAAGTCATCGGTCGACGGCCGAAGAATTACTGGAAGAAGCTTCGGTTCTTAATCCCGGACCGTGGGTCGATCATTCGTTGAATGTCGCACGTGCAGCCCGAAACATCGCTGAAGAAATGGCGAAAAAATCGTATGACGTCGACCCGGAAGCCTTTGAGCGCAAGAGGTGAACGATCATTAAACGAATTTACGAAAACGATGAATTGACAATATCAGAAGACGAATTTTCGGATATCGCTGTGCAAGCGAAGCAGCCGGACAGCGTTGTCGTGCTCGCGAAAGACGATGATGCGTTCATCTTGATCAAACAACTGCGCAGACCGGTAGGCGAGCATGTGATTCAGCTGCCGGGCGGCGGCGTTGAGCCCGGCGAAGACTTGGAGAGCGCCGCCAGGCGCGAGTTGAAAGAAGAGACGGGATACACATGCGGGGAGCTTCATGCACTCGGCCGTCTTGTGCCGGCGTCGTGGCTGAGCAACGAAGTGACGCATGTGTATTACACGGCGGAAATTTTTTGCCGCAGGCGGAACAAAAGCTTGAAGCGCACGAGAACATCGAGGTCATGAAAATGACCGTTGCGGAATGTCTCGATGCGATCAAAGCGAACCGCATTTCGGACGCGGAGCTGTGCTATGCGGTCCTGCAAGCGGTTCTGAATGGTTTTGTGTTTTTCTCGTCGTAGCCAGAAGTACAAACAGCACCGGCCAACCGAGTGTCCTTTTTATAAAAATACCAAGCGCAATTTTCATACTTCTGACACCGTTGCAACGGTGTTTTTCTTTTGGAAGTGTTACAATCATAAGGGAAGCTTACGTTGAAGGTTGATTCATTTTGTAGAAAGCTGGGAATTTTTATGGCAACAACTAAAACTTCAAGTGTCCCGCTGGAGGATCAAACATCGAGTCTCTTGCTGGATTTAAAAGAATTGTTTAAAGCGATCGTGCTCATTTCCAACGTATTGCCGGTGTTTGCGGGCTTTTGGGCGGCGTTGTCTATGGCCGATCGATCGTTTGCGGAGAATTGGCCGTTGTTTGTGTTGACCATCGTCGGGAGCACGTTCGTGATGGCAGGCGCGCTCGTGATCAACAACTGGTATGACGTAGATATCGACCGAATTATGGCACGGACGCAGAAACGGCCGACGGTGACGGGTCATTTTTCGTTGAAAAAAGTATTAGCGGCCGGCATTGCGTTATCGGCGCTCGGGTTTCTTTTATTATTGTTTACTACTTTTGAAGCGACGGTGTATGCGTTCATCGGCTGGTTTACGTATGTGTTCTTGTACACGATGTGGTCGAAGCGGCGGTTTACCTTAAACACGGTGATTGGGAGTATCTCCGGTGCTGTAACGCCTCTTATCGGCTGGGCGGCCGTTCAACCGGCGAATCACATTGTACCGGTAATCTTATTCCTTGTTTTGTTCATGTGGCAAATGCCGCATACGTTTGTGATCGCCATTCGCAAATATGATGAGTACAAAGCCGCGAAAGTGCCGATGCTTCCGGTCGTTTACGGGTTCCCGATGACAAAACGGCAAACGGTCGTTTACATCGCATGCATGCTGCCGCTGCCGTTCTTCTTAATGTCAACGTTGGGATTGACTTTCGTTGTGATCGCAACTGTCTTGAATTTAGGCTTTTTGGCGCTTGCGATCAGTGGGTTTTTCGAAAACCATCTCATGAAATGGGCCCAACGGATGTTCTTGTATTCTGTGAATTACGTGATGCTTTTCTTTTTGCTGGTCATAGCAGTGACGATGTAATGTGCTCGAAAGCAGCCTCGTTCAGGGGCTGTTTTCTTTTTCGTTGGGCTTCTTTTGTTGTTCTTCGTACCATTTTTTCAACAATAAGTTCGTGTCTGAACTGTCAATGCCGCGGCGAACGGCGGTCTCGATCAAGATATAAAAAATAATCGCTCCGACGATCACAAACAAGATCATCAATCCTAAACCAACCAAAATAATTCCTCCCAAAAAAATCCGAATTTTCACCTTTCCAAGACAATGGTATACTATTTCTACACTCAAGCAAAGGAGAAAAGCGACATGCAAAAGATCATTCCGCACCTTTGGTTCGACGATAAGGCGGAGGAAGCGGTCACGCTGTATACATCGATTTTCACGAATGCAAGAATTGTGGAGACGTCGCGATACGGCGAGGCCGGGGCGGAGGTTTCCGGCAGAAAAGCGGGTTCGATGATGAACATGACTTTCGAGCTCGCCGGTCAAAGATTTATGGCGCTCAACGGGGGTCCGCATTTCCAATTCACGCCGGCGCTTTCGCTCTTCGTCGATTGTGAAACAGAAGAAGAAATTGACATGCTTTGGGAAAAGCTCTCGGCCGGCGGGATGGCACTTATGGAGCTCGGGGAATATCCGTTCAGCAAAAAATTCGGCTGGCTCATGGATGCTTACGGACTGACGTGGCAGCTAAGTTTGTCGGGAAATCCGCAAAGCATCGCCCCGTTTTTCATGTTTGTCGGCGAACAGCACGGGCGTGCGGAAGAGGCGATCTCCTTTTACACATCGCTTTTCGACCATTCGAAGGTCGGTCGCATCGAGCGTTACGGCGCAAATGAGACGGATCCCGAAGGGACTGTTAAGCATGCTTCATTTACCTTATACGGACAGCCTTTCATGGCGATCGACAGTGGATTTCCGCACGCATTTACCTTTAACGAAGCGTTTTCGCTTTTCGTGAATTGCGATTCCCAGGAGGAAGTTGATCAGCTTTGGAATCAGTTCAGCGACGGCGGTGAACCGGGACAATGCGGCTGGCTGAAAGACAAATTCGGCGTTTCATGGCAAATCGTCCCGTCGGTTTTGGGTGAGTTGATGCAGAAAGACCCGCGAAAATCGGAAAAAGTGATGCAAGCGTTGCTGCAGATGAAAAAGATTGAGATCGCCGGCCTGACAGAGGCCTATGAAAGAGGTTAAGGCGAAGAAAAAAGGGATCGGAAGGAGTCACTGTGGAGAGCGTAATGCGTTCGTTCGAGGACGGTCGCACAACTCGCTGGGATTCACAATCGAAATGAAACGGAGGGGGATGCATTGAAAACAAAGTTGCTGCACGTAAGAGTGAATGTTTCCGATCTCGGTCAGGCGCGAAAATGGTATGAACAAATGCTCGGCTTTGAGGTTACCGGAAGCTGGCCGCCGGAAAATCCAAATTACGTTCATTTCGACATGGACGCTGGAGCACGCTTCTCCATAATGGAACATGAAGATGTTCCGACGCTCGGCCGATCTAATTTTTCCGTCGCTGACGTTGATGCGCTCTGGGAGAAACTTAGAAACAAGGTGGAGATTGTCGAGCCGTTGTTTACAACGCCTTACGGATCGCGCAAGTTCACGATCAAAGACCTTGACGGCAACGAGCTCGGATTTGTGCAGGAGTGAAGCGGTGAACGCTTAGCGAACGAGAGTGGCTAACAACCCTTTACAAAAGGAGGGACGAACTTGCTGAAATCGAACGATTGGAAGGTTCTTGTCCCGGTGTTCATGATTTTGGCCGTATTGTTGTTTAGCGGATGTTCGGAGCGCCCGGCCGGTTCAAATCAAACGCAATCGACGCATAATCCGACGGCGCAGGAAATTCTCAGCGAAAATCCCGGTGCGGATCTCATTCAAGTAAAGGGCATTGTGTATAAAAACGCCAGTGACATCGATGGGGTGAAAAACAAACATTGGACGGTAGGCAAAAAAGTTGACACGGTCACGGGTCATCTTGAAAAAGGGGAGTCGTTTGCTGACGGGATGGCGACAAAGCTCCCGATCGGTACGAGCATTTATGAACCGAATGAAAAGTCGGGACCGATTTTGATAGTCGTTGTCCATGGAAACCTTGTTCCGTATCTCGGCATGGTGGAAGGGTGATTAAGCTTAGATGAGATCGATCGTTGGCGGCCAAGGGATTACCATCACAGTAACAAAATGGATGCAGGCGCCAGTTGTCTTTGCGGTGGGAGGGAATCGATGGGGAAAATTGCAGCCATCGGCGGATCAGCGCCGCCTTGTGATTTACAGGTTATCGACACCGAAATCGTTCGGTTGACGGGAAAGGAGCGACCGAAGCTTCTTTATGTTCCTGCTGCGTGCGGAGATGATCTCAAAAACTTTCATTTTATCCAAAACTCGTACGGCGAAACGCTCGGTTGTCAGCTGGATACGCTGTTGCTCCTTAAAGAATCTCCCGCGAAAGAAAGCATCCGCGAAAAGGTGTTTGCCGCTGACATAATTTATGTGGAAGGCGGATCCATCACGACATTGATGACTTCTTTTGAGCACTTTCAGATGGCTGAAGTTCTTGAAGCCGCTTATCGAAAGGGCGTTGTATTGGCCGGAAAAAGCGCCGGTGCCATTTGCTGGGGAACTTTTTTTATAGAAAACAAACAACATAAGATTTCGTGTTTGGGTCTGCTCGATTACGTTCTCTATCCCCATTTTGACGTGAAGGGCAGCCACGAGGAGCTTGGTGCCATCGTCGCGGCAGAAGACATCATCGGGATTGGCATCGAAAACCATTGCGCTGTTTGCTTTAAGGATGAGGAATATCGGGTGATTGCGGCCAATAAAGATGCGAAGGCGTATAAGGTTTACCGAGGGACCAATGTTCAAAGAATGATGCTCGATTCTTCAAGTGCAGCTAAATGGAAAAGCGGTGAGGATCATTGAAGCCAAAAAAGCGAACGAAACTGAGAATTGCGTTAGGGAAAGGCTACTATACTTTGAAAACGTATGCGGATTGGTATTTCGGGCGCACGAACTATGCAAGCAGGCCCTTCTTAGAAGGAGAGTCTTCAGCGAAAAAGATTTAAGGAGGTGAGCGGTTATTCCGCTAGAAACGTTTCAATTTCCGTTCTTTGGGACGGATCGGACGATTCGGGTGTATGTGCCGAAAATCCTTAAGCAAGAATGTCCTGTGTTGTACATGCATGACGGGCAGAACGTGTTTACCGACGACGGGGCGATTGGCGGCGAATCTTTGCGGTTGAAGTCGTACTTGGAGGAAACAGAGATGCCGCTGATCGTTGTTGCGATCGATCTCAATCTCGAAGGGGAAGAGCGCATCAATGAATATTGTCCGTGGCCGAGCGGCGCATTAAGCGGAGAGATCTTTGGTCATGAAAGTAAAGCCGGCGGCAAGGGAAGCGAATATCTCGAAACGATTGTTGTAAAATTGAAGCCGTACATTGACAGCCATTATCGCGCGGCTGCCGACGAAACGTACATGGCAGGCATATCCTTGGGCGGTCTTATCACAACTTACGCGGCGTGTCGCTATCCGAACGTTTTCAAACGAGTTGCTGCGCTCTCTCCTGCTTATTTTCGAAATCAAGAGCAGATCGAGTCGATCATAGCGGGGGCAAACTTGTCCGCATTGGAGAAAATTTATGTGGATTGCGGAACTAACGAGGTGCCGGGAGATGCCGAGAAAAGCCAAAAGTTCGCCGAAAGCATCCGATCCGTGTATCACTTATTGCAGTCCAAAGGGCTGGATTCGCGATTTGAACAAATAGAGGGAGCCGAGCACAACTACGTCGCCTTTCGAAAACGCATGCCAAAAGTATTGGCATCCATACAAGGAGGCATTTGATTGTTCCACATACGCATACGGCCGACGGCGCTGATCGTTCAAGACGGCAAGGTTTTATTAATAGAGTATGATGACAACGGCATTCATTACAATTTGCCGGGCGGAGGAGCCGAGCCGGGCGAAACGCTCATCAAAGGCGTGAAACGCGAAGTGAAGGAGGAAACGACGGCGGAGGTCGACGTTGGTGCGCTCGCTTTCGTCTATGAATTTGCGCCGCAAAAGCAATCGGGCAACTACAGGCCGGACGACAGGCACGGCATTCATTTTATTTTTCAATGTACGTTAAAAGAAGCCGCCGAGCCGAAACTTCCGCAACAGCCGGATTGTCATCAATCAGCCGTCCAATGGATGCCGATCGATGAGTTGGACAACATATTGCTCATCCCGAATTTACAACAACAGATTAAGGACTACGAGAAGCAACCGACGAAGGTGCCTTTCATCGAGGATCATCAATTGGGGTTATTTTTATAAGCTGTATTTCGGAATATTGGAAAAAATAAAGCTTTAGAAGGAATGCGAAGAATCTTGTCGAACTATTGAATGGGCAATGGCCGACCGTTGTCAAAATAAATCACGAACAGGCAGGTTGAAGGCAATGAAAACTCGGGAAGTTTCGGAACATCTCATAGAACACGCCGCAGCTTTAGCGGAAGAAGTTCTTTCGTTTAACTTGAGCAAAATTGATTTCCCGGTGCCCGAAGCGATCATTGAGCGGGGGAAAGTAACGCAAACCGCATTCATGAGGTTTCTCGGGAACGCTATCACGATGGACAGTTATGATGCAATCACAGACGCTTTTCACGAATGGCATCAAGCGAACGTGAAGTCCGATACTTCGTTGTATGACAAGGTTTCCAGTCTCATTAAACCATATCCGGTATCCCGCTTATTTCTCAACGAAAAGATTTCCGGCATTTGTGCCGACTACGGGTTGTCGCTGGAAGAGGCGGCGAAGATATTGAATCGGCTCAACTATATTCAAGATTTAAGCATTTCCGAATCGATTCTTGCGTTTGAGGCGTATAAAAATTCGATCAACAAGCGGACGCGTGAACAATTAATGGAATTATCCGCACCGGTAGTCGGCTTGAAGGACGGCATTGCCGTCTTGCCGTTGATCGGTTCGGTTGATTTCGAAAGAGCCGAGCACTTTTCGAACAAAGTCATTCCGAAAATTACTCAAATGGACGTGGAAACCTTGATCATTGATTTCTCCGGAATCGTCAGTGTCAACCCTGAGGTGGCCGGCTATTTGTTCAACATAAACAACGTCCTCGTTTTGCTGGGCATTCAAGTGGTTATAACCGGGATGCGTCCGGATTTGGCGAACAGCATCGTTGGCCAAGGCATCAGTTTTAAATCATTTAAGACGTTCCTCAACGTCCGGGAAGCGCTGGAAGCATGGGAAGCGAATAAACTTTAAAATCGGGATGCATGATACATCCTGGTTTTTTTTATGTATCGAAAAATGTGCTCTGGCACCGCGATTCTTGGAAGGTTCCCTTGAAAGCGATTCGCGGGGGGCGTTAAACCGTGTGCTGTCTTTTGTGAACCGCAGTTGGCGAAGCCGTCCGGTTTTCGTTATGATAGGGGGGCACAGCGGATGAAATGGAAATGAGTGATTGACATGACACAACAAGGTGAGACTTTCGTTACGGAAATAAAAAAATTGGATGATAAAGGCTCGGGGCGCGCTTCCGTTTGGCGCGAAAATAAAAAAGGGAATCCGAAAAAATTAAAGCTGACGATTCCGCAGACGCTGCCGGGCGAGAAGGTGCGCGTGACGGTGGACCAACCGGAGCGCAGGCGCCGAAAAGCGATGCCGGAGGAGATCGTCGAAGCGCACCCGGAACGGGTCGCACCCGCATGCCGCCATTTTGAAAAATGCGGCGGCTGCGTCTGGCAGCATTGGTCTTATGCGGCGCAATTGCAGCATAAGACCGAGCATGTACGGGCGGCGATCAAAGCCGAAGGCTTTGATCCGGCGCTCGTGGGCGACACGATCGGCATGGACGAGCCGTGGCAGTACCGCAACAAAATGGAATTTACGTTTGCGCCGGACGGCTCGATGGGACTGCATGAGCAGGGGAATTTCCGCAAGGTGATTCCGCTGGAAACGTGCCTGATTGCCGGCGAACCGATGGTCGAGGCGGCGATGGAAGTGGCACGTTGGGCTGCGGATCATGCGTTGAGCGGGTACGATAAGAAGGCGCATGAAGGATTGCTGCGACACTTGATGGTGCGGTATTCGTACGCGACGGGCGAGATGATGCTCGGGCTGTTCGCGACCGAGGCGCCGTCGGCGCACGAGGACGCTGTGCGCGACTTGAAAGAGCGGCTCGGGCGCCTGAAGCAGGTGAAAAGCCTGCTCTGGCTCGAGAATCGCGATTGGGCGGACCGGACGCAGTCCGAACAGACACACGTCCTCGTCGGACGCGACTTCATCTATGACGAAATGGCAGGCTACCGCTACCGCCTCTGGTTCGATACGTTCTTCCAGACGAACCCGAAGCAGGCCGAGAAGCTCGTCGAGCTGGCGCTCGAAATGGGCTGCCCGCAGCCGACCGATCGCATGATCGATCTGTTCTGCGGCGTCGGCACGTTTTCGCTGCCGTTCGCGAGCCGCGTCGCGCGGCTCGCCGGCATCGAAATCGTCGAGGCTTCGATCGCATCCGCGCGCCGAAATGCCGAGGACAACGGCATTTCGAACACGGAATTTCTCGCCAAGGATGCCCGCCGCGGCATCGATGAGGTGCTCGAGAGCTTCGGGCATCCGGATTTGCTGCTGCTCGACCCGCCGCGCTCGGGCGCGGGCGGGAAGGTGATGCGGCGCATCGGCCGGGCGCAGCCGAAACGTATTGTGTACGTTTCGTGCAACCCGGACACGTTCGCGACCGACATTAAAGAGCTCGAGCCGTTCGGCTACGAGCTGAGACGGCTGCAGCCGGTCGACTTGTTCCCGCATACGGTGCATGTCGAGTGCGTTGCATTACTTGAGCGGGTTGAATCGTAGGTTCAACCCGTCTTCCTCAATGAGGGACAAGGAGGACGCCAATGGAGAAAAATAAATTTCAAATCAAAAGAGAAGAAACGTACCGCCGTTTAATTGAAAAAGGGATGGAAATTTTTCTGCAAAAAGGGTACGCAAAGACGAAAATCGATGATATTGCAAAGGCAGCAGGCTATACAAGAGGCGCCTTTTACTTTCATTTCGAGAGCAAGGAAGACTTCTTCATGCATGCGATGAGAGGATATAACACGACTCGCGTGGAGTGGGAGAAGCTACCGTATCAGTTGGATCCTGAAAAGCTGTCGTTGGAGGAAGTGTTAAAAGCTTCATTCACCACGCTGATGAATTCGATGCATGGCGTCGGAAGCGGTTGGATCATTCTTTTTGTCGACTTCTATCAACACATTAAGCACGATGAGAAGATCACGAGTGAACTCAAAGCGATTCAGCGGAATTTTGAGGATGCTTTGATAAAGTTTCTCGACGCATTGCAAGACCGAGGGTTCATTTCCTCATCGATCAACACACGAGAAGCGGCCCTTCAGACGATCATGGTCACCTATGGATACATGATCAATTATTACGTCTTTGATCAAAAGGATCTCGATTTGCTGATCCAAGGCCAAATGAAAATTTTATCTGGTGAATGATTGGTTTGGTTTGTCCGCTTAAAATGTGATTGACCGTTTCATTTTTTTATCATAAAATAAATACATACATGTATGTATTCCAGCAAAGAAAGGAGCGTACCCATGAAGTTTTGGCAGTATCATAAGAACATTAAAGTGAGGTTCTTGCAATTATTCCTCACGGATATTCTTAACACGGCATTGTTGGCGTTCATGGCCATTTACTTGACCCGCTTTTTTGGCGCAGCATTAACAGGGTTGTTTTTATTCATTAACATTGTCCTAGGCGTTTTTGCGAATTTTTATGGCGGGTATTATTCGGATATCATCGGCAAAGTTAATGGTAATCTCAAGTCTTTTGAATGTGGTTGCCCTTTTCTGCATGATGATGGCGAATTCGCCGTTGTTTACTTCCCCTGTGGTGACACTCGCAGCTTTGTTGCTGCTAAGTATTTCCTTCGGTCTTGGTGATCCAGGATCACAGGCAATGTTGATCGACGTAACGAAACCTGATGAAAGAGAAGCGGTTTATTCTGTCCTCTTCTGGCTCTTTAATATGGCGATGGCGATCGGTGGTATTATTGGAGCATTGACTTTTAAACATCACCTATTTGAATTGTTGCTCGGGTTATTGATTACGAGCGTCATAGCTGCCATTCTCGTAATCTTTTTTATCGATGAAACTTTGGCCTTAAAGACTGAAAATTTACAAAAGGTCGAACAAGAGCATTTTATCATCAAAATGTTCAAAAACTACAAAGTGGTCCTTAAGGACAAGTTATTCATGTCTTACACGTTGGCGATCTTGCTCATTACTTCGTTGGAGTTTCAGTTGGACTATTACACAGGCGTTCATTTATTTAAAGACATGCCGACACAGTCCGCGCTTTCCTTTGATATCAACGGTGTCAATATGCTCGGGTTTTTGCGAACGGAAAATACGATCATCGTTGTCTTGTTATCCTTGTTGGTCACAAGATGGGTAACGAAACTTAGTGACAAATCGACGTATATTTCTTCAGTGATCATTTATGTAATTGGTTATACCGTGTTGAGTTATGCCGACAATATTTGGCTGCTGTTCGGCTTTATGTTCTTGGCAACGGTCGGTGAGTTGATGCGGGTCCCGACGCACAGCGCCATTTATGCAAGTCTTCCGCCGGAGGATAAGCGCAGTTCCTATTTGGCATTCAACAGTTTAATCATTCAATTTTGTATGATTCTTGGGTCTTGGTTTGTCTCGCTCAGTGCGTTTTTGAACAATGAAGCGATGTCATCGTTGTTCCTGCTGACAGGAATGGTGGGGCTGTTCATCATCATTAAAATTTTCCCGGATTTGCAAAAGAAAAAGGAATTGGCGGCTGCGAGCGGGGAGTAGTTTTTTAACCGATTGAATACATTCAAGAATGTATTTTATAAAATTGAGAGGATGATCACAGATGAAAAAATGGGTGATGGTTTGTTTGGCTGGCGTTTTGGCGTTGGGCATTTTGGTCCCGGGTGTAAGTTCGGCAGCAGGAAAAGCCGTCGGAAAACCAGCATGGGCGGGCATGACACCGGCGGAAATGTATGAGCAACTTGTTGCGCTGCAAGAGGAGAACGCGCGGCTGACGGCGGAGAACACTAGTCTTAAACAGGAAAATGAGCAATTAAAAGAAGAGAATGAACGACTTAAGGAAGAGAATGAAGCGCTCAAAACGAAAAATGACGCGTTGATCACCGAGAATGAATCCCTAAAGCAGCAAAATGAGCAACTGAAGTATACGAACGATATGCTTAACTTTAGAAATTCTGTAATGAATGAGAGAATCAGCAACTTGTACCGCCTGGTCAGCATTTTACAATCAAAGCTTGCCCACAGATACTGAGAGTAACGGCCGGAAACGATTATTTTACTTGGACGCGATCCAGTGAGGCAGTCAAAAGCGGAGCTTTCGGCTGCCTCCAGCTTTTTATAAACTTTTGGATGGCCTCGATTTTATCGCTCACTGGTGTTCTTATTTCCGTTTAAAACCGTATTTTCAAGATGGAATCGCGCATCAGAAACGTTATTTTCCGCTCTTCCGCGAATTCGAGCCGCATTTATCCCCTTTTACAGAAAATAGCGTTTCTAGTGATCGATTTTATAAAATATCCGCTCATAACTATAAAATAGCGTCTCTCATGAGCGTTTTCACTGACCTTTTGTGAGCACCATTTTTCTCCATGCCGCACGTGTCCCCTAACACGCCGGAGGCTTGTGCAAATTTCCCGTCACTAAGGGCCGCCAACTCACGTAATCAAGCGAAATCATCGCACCCTCCACATCGCGTTTTTGCCGTTAATTACAGCACACAGAGACCGCAACCAACGGTTGACACCTGAAAACAAACTGTGCTATATAAAAAATGGAATTAGCACTTGCGCGATCGGAGTGCTAAAAACGAAACTTGAACAAAAGGTGATGATACGATGGGGCGGAAGAAACAGTTTAAAGCGGAATCGAAGCGGCTGCTCGAGATGATGATCAACTCGATTTACACGCACAAGGAGATTTTCTTGCGGGAGCTTATTTCCAATTCGAGCGACGCGATCGACAAGATTTACTACAAAGCGCTGACGGATGAGAACCTCGCGTTTGATCCGAAAGATTATTTTATTAAAATTGAAGCGGACAAGCCGAACCGCATTTTGAAGGTCATCGACACGGGCATCGGGATGTCAAAGGAAGAGCTCGAAAACAACCTCGGCGTGGTCGCGAAAAGCGGTTCGCTCGCCTTTAAGAAGGAAAACGAGGCGAAGGACGGGCATAACATCATCGGTCAATTCGGCGTCGGTTTTTATTCGGCGTTCATGGTGGCAGAAGAAATCACTGTCATTTCCAAGGCGCTCGGCAGCGACGAAGCGTACAAGTGGGTGTCGAAAGGAGCGGACGGCTACACGATTGAGCCTTGCGAGAAGGACACGGTCGGAACGGAAATCATGATAAAAGTGCAGGAAAACACGGAAGACGACAACTACGACGAGTTTCTCGAGGAGCACCGCTTGAAAGGCATCATCAAGAAATACTCGGATTTCATCCGTTATCCGATCAAGATGGACGTGACCGAGCATAAGCCGAAAGAAGGTAAAGACGACGAGTTTGAAGAAGTCGTCGAGGAACAGACCGTCAACAGCATGGTGCCGATCTGGCGGAAAAACAAAAACGAGCTGAGCGACGAAGACTACGAGAATTTTTACAAGGAGAAGCATTACGGGTTCGACAAACCGCTGACCCACTTGCACATTAAAGCGGACGGAACGGTGAGATACCAGGCGATTTTATATATTCCGGAAAGCGCACCTTTCGATTATTACACGAAAGAATATGAAAAAGGGCTTGAGCTTTACTCGAACGGCGTCTTGATCATGAACAAATGTGCGGATCTCCTGCCGGATCACTTCAGCTTCGTGAAAGGCATGGTCGATTCCGAAGACTTGTCGCTCAATATTTCCCGGGAGATGCTGCAGCAAGATCGTCAGCTCCGGGTCATTGCCAAAAACATCAAGAACAAGATCAAGAGCCAGCTGAAGAAGATGCTGAAAAACGAGCGGGAGGACTACGAGAAATTTTATCAAGCGTTCGGCCGTCAGTTGAAATTCGGTGTCTACAACGACTTTGGCGCCAACAAAGAAGACTTGCAAGATTTGTTGTTATTTTATTCATCCAAGGACAAGCAACTCGTTTCGCTTGCGGAGTACGTCGAGCGCATGCCGGAAGATCAGAAGTACATTTACTACGCTTCCGGGGAGTCGATCGATCGGATTGAAAAAATGCCGCAAACCGAGCGGGTGGCGGACAAAGGTTACGAGATTTTGTATTTCACCGAGGAAATCGATGAATTCGCAGCGAAAATGCTCATGAAGTACAAAGACAAGGAATTCAAATCGGTCTCGAGCGGCGATCTCGGCATCGAGGCGGATGAAGAAGAGAAGAAAGCGGCGGAAGACAGCGAAAACAAAGCGCTGTTTGAAAAAATGAAAGAA
>DASSOY010000056.1 GCA_035700025.1 Bacillales bacterium
AAGCTTGAGAAAGCTTTTGATTCCTTTTATGAAAAGCTCGACCAGTATAAAAAAGAGAATGGCGCCTACGTCAGCTACACGAAGCTCAGCAAAGATGAGGTGCGCAAGCTGAGTAATAAGTTAAGTCATCTTTCCGAGCTGATGGCGCAAACGGCGAAAATCTTTCAGTAAGCACGGGGGACGTCAGGCGATGGGTGAGAAGAAAGAGTATTCGAGACGGGAAATGTTAAAAATGTCAGCCGCCGCTGGCACCGGGATTGCCATCGGTGCCAGCGGCTTCGGCTCGCTGGTGCAAATGATGGATCATATGGCTGCATCCAAGGAGACGACCGCCGATGCTGTCGTTCCTTTTTACGGCAATCATCAAGCCGGCATCATCACGCCGCAGCAAACGTACGTGTACCTTGCCGGCTTTGACATTGTCAGCGACAAACGCAGCGACGTCATCGCGCTGCTGAAACAATGGACGCGCAGCGCGGAGCAATGGTCGAAGGGGATCTTCCATCCCGCGCAAGCAAACGAATGGCTACCCCCGAAAGATTCGGGGGAAGCGATCGACCTCGGTCCGGCGAAATTGACCGTCACGGTCGGCTTCGGACCGACGTTTTTCAAGCGCGGCGGCCGCGACCGCTTCGGCGTCGCTTCGCGCGCGCCGCGGCATTTGCGCGACATTCCGCGCATGCCGCATGACGACTTAGATGCCGGTTTGTCCGGCGGCGACCTTTGCGTGCAAGTGTGTGCAAACGACCAGCAAGTCGTGTTTCACGCGATTCGCAATTTGATTCGCAGCGCGACCGGCACCGCCGTCGTGAAATGGACGAAGGAAGGATTCATGAGCGCGCCGGACGGCAAGACACCGCGAAACTTGTTCGGCTTCAAAGACGGGACGGCAAACGTGAGCGGGAGCGATGCGGAGGCGTTGAAACGGATCGTTTGGGCCGGACACGGCGAACCGGCTTGGATGAAGGGCGGCACATACATGGCGTACCGGAAAATCCAGATGTTCTTGGAAGTGTGGGACCGATCTTCGTTGAAAGATCAAGAAGATACATTCGGCCGGAAAAAATTAAGCGGCGCCCCGTACGGGAAGGCGAACGAACAGGCGGAGGTCGACGTGTCGAAGCTGCCGCCGAATTCGCATGTGCGTTTGGCAAAAAGCACCGACAAGCAAATTTATCGCCGCGGCTATTCGTATACAGACGGCATTGATGAACGAACAGGGAATGTAAATGCCGGCTTGTTGTTCTTAAGCTTCCAGCGCAATCCGGATGAATCTTTTATCCCGATGTTGCGCCTTTTAAGCAAAAAAGACGCTTTAAATGAATACACGAAACACGTCGCTTCCGGCATGTTCGCTTGCCCGGGCGGCGTGCGCAAAGGAGAATACATCGGGCAGCGGCTCTTGGAACCGATGTGATCGGTTCCGTTCGTCGTGTCACGGAAATTTGCGCGCTAACGGACATTGGGTCACCTTAGCGCGCATGATTAGGAACTTTTTTATTCTAACGGACATTAAATCCTCTTAGCGCACTTTTCTTGATCGTTTCAACTGGCTGAAACCTTCTAAGAGGATCAGATGTCCGTTACATTTTTCAGGCGCACTTTTTTCGCTTTTAAGAGGACCAGATGTCCGTTAGAGGGAATTTGCGTAAGCGCCGGCAATTGACACGTATTCTAACGGAACTCACGCATCTGAGTTCCGTTACAGCACCGAAGGCGCAACACGTTTACAGTTCGGTGCGGACGTCCCAAAGTTCGGGGAAGAAGCGGTGGTCGAGCACTCTTTTCAAATAGCCGACGCCGGATGAGCCGCCGGTGCCTTTTTTATGGCCGATGATGCGTTCGACCGTTTTCATGTGGCGGAACCGCCACTGCTGCATCCAGTCTTCGAGGTCGACGAGTTTTTCGGCGAGTTCGTACAAATCCCAATACTTGTCGACGTTGCGATAAACGGCCAGCCACGCTTGCAGCACGCTGTCGTTCGGCATGTATGGCGTGCTGACATCGCGCTCCAACACGTCGCGGTCAATCGGAAAACCGGCACGCGCCAGCGCGCGGATCGAAACATCATACAGGCCGGGCGATTCGTATGCCTTCAATAAACGCTTGCTTAATTCGGGGTCTTTTTTATAAATCGCCAAGACGTGTTTCGTTTTGTGGCTGAGTGCGAATTCGATCATGCGGTATTGGAACGACTGAAAGCCGGAGGCTTGCCCGAGATGGTTGCGAAATTCCATGTATTCGGCCGGTGTCATCGTCGACAGGACGTCCCACGATTTGATAATTTGCTCCTGGATGTTCGAGACGCGGGCGAGCATTTTAAACGCTTCCGGCAACTGGTCGTTTTCGATCGCCTGAATGGCGGCTTCGAGTTCATGCAAAATGAGCTTCATCCAAAGCTCGCTGACTTGATGGATCACGATGAACAGCATCTCGTCATGATGTCCCGAGAGCCGATTTTGTGCGGACAACAAACGGTCCAAGTCCAAATAATCTCCATACGTCATCCGTTCTTGAAAGTCGGTATAAATACCTTTTTCCTCATCCGCCATCATGCGTCCTCCTCTGTTTTTTTCTCAAGCAGCCCGTAGAAGAACAACTCAATCAATTCCTTCGACAAGCGGACGTTTTGCTGCTGGTCCGAGAACATTTCCGGGCGCATTCCGTCTTTTAGGATGTTCATGTAAATGAGCAGCGCTTCGTTGGAAATATCTTGCTTCACATAGCCCGCTTTTCGGCCTTCGTCAAAGAACGTCATCAGGGCAGGGACATAAATTTTTTCATAAAAGTTATTGAACAGCTGCTGGATGTGTGGGTCGTCCGACATCATCGCCTGCAGGAAATCCGGGTTGATCGTTTCGGCGTACTTCGCTTCCTTTACGATCAGTTGCTTGATTTTTTCCGGAAACGGTCGATCGCTCTTGAGAAGCTCCTCATATTCTTTCCAAATTTCATCCATGAACGCTTGAACCACGTCACGAAGCAGGTCGTCTTTGCTGCCGAAATAATTGTAGATCGTCACTTGGGAAACGTTTGCCTTCTCGGCAATTTCCGCGATGCTCACCTTTTGCACACCGTGCTTGGAAAACAGCTCGAGGGCTGCGCGGCGAATGCTTTCTTTCTTCCGTTCGCGGCGCCGTTCAAATCCGTCCATCGTCCTTCACCTCTTTATTCAGCATACTAGAAATTTTGTACTATCACAAACAAAATATTTCATAAAATAGTTGACGGCAGCGATTTTGAGGAATAAAATGAAATCTATAAATGGAATCATTTCATAAAATTCGCAAGCGAGGTGAACGCTCATGGGCATTCACATGGAAAACGTAACGAAGCATTTCGGCGGCGGCAAAGGCATTTTCGATCTGTCCTTCGACGTGAAGGAAGGGGAAGTGTTCGGCTATCTCGGGCCGAACGGTGCCGGGAAATCAACGACAATCCGCCATTTGATGGGCTTTATGAAGCCGACTTCCGGTTCTGCAGCGATTAACGGGCTTGATTGTTGGGGCGATCGGGCGCAGATTCAAAAAGATGTCGGGTATTTGCCGGGAGAAATGGCATTCATGGACGACTTAAACGGCCGGCAATTTCTCGAACTGCTTGCCGGGATGCGCGGCATGAAAGATTTGTCGAGGCGCGACGAGTTGATCGAGCGATTGCAATTCGACGTGAAAGCGTCGATTCGCAAGATGTCGAAAGGGATGAAGCAAAAGCTCGGAATCGTGGCAGCGTTCATGCACGATCCGGACATTTTAATATTGGATGAACCGACGTCGGGCCTCGATCCGCTTATGCAGTCGGTGTTCATCGATCTCGTAATCGAAGAGAAAGAGAAAGGGAAGACGATCTTGATGAGCTCGCACAGCTTCGCCGAAATTGACCGCAGCTGCGATCGAGCCGGCATCATAAAAAATGGCCGGTTGGTCGCCGTTGAAAACGTGCGCGATTTGCGTGCCGTGCAAACGAAAATCTTCGAAGTGGCGGTGAAGGAAGAAGCCGGCATGGCGCGGCTCCGGCATTCAGGCCTCGACGTCTTCGATGTGAACGGCCTCCGCGCCAAAGTACGTGTCCAGGGCGACTACGAAACTTTTATCGAAAAATTATCTCGCTGCGGCGTCCAGTCGCTCGATGTCCACACGCAAAATCTTGAAGACATATTCATGCATTATTACGACCAGAAGGAGGCTTCCGCCCGATGAATCGAGCCCTGTTTCGCTCCATGCTGCGATTGAATGGACGAACGATCGCAAGCTACGCATTTGGTTCGGCGCTCTACTTATGGCTTTGCATCTGGCTCTACCCGATGATTGCCGATGCCAACTTGATGAACGAAATGCTGAAAACGATGCCTGAAAACTTCCTGAGCGCCTTCGGCCTCGAACAAGGCATCCAAGGCCTGAACGGCTTCCTCGCCGGCGAATACTACGGCCTCATCTTCGTTCTCATTCTCATGATCTACTGCGTGCTCATGGCGACCCAGCTCCTCGCCCGCCTCGTCGACCGCGGCTCGATGGCCTTCCTGCTCTCCACCCCCGCTTCGCGGGCGCGGATCGCCGTCACCCAAGCCGCGCTCCTCGTCTTCGGCCTGGCGCTCATCGCTCTGCTCACGACCGCCGCCGGCCTGCTCGGCGCGCGCTGGCTCGTCGACACGTCGGATTTCGACGTGTCGGCCTTCTTGCAGATCAACCTGATCGGTTTCCTGCTCTTCTTCGTCGTTGGCGGCTACAGCTTCATGATTTCGTGCATCGCGAACGACGAGAAACAGGCCCTCGGCATCTCCGGCCTGTTCACCGTCTTGTTCTTCATGGCCAATTTCGCCGCCAACATGAGTGAGAAGCTCGACTGGCTCCACAACGTCACGCCGTTCTCGTTGTTTTCGCCATCCGACATTGCCGCCGGCGACGTGAACGTCGCCGCTGTCGCGATCGGCCTCGCGGCCGCCGGGATTGTCTTCTACGCGTTGGCCGTGGTGATATTCAAGCGGAGAGATCTCCCGTTGTGATGAACGGGAGATCTTTTATATGAGCAACGCCATTGCTCGCAGCGCTGACCTTCCCTGCCAGAGTTGTTGCGGACGCGTTACTCCTTCTTATTTTTATTATTTATCCGTTGTCCTACGTCGTGTTGCTCGCGTTGCTGCCCTCAAGGCAATAGGCACCAATGGCTTGGCGCGCGGCCAAGCCTTCCCCTTCCGTATTTTTCGTGTTATCGAGGCGCGATGTCGACGCCGGGGACACGACACGGCGAGGCACCGACCGGAACTCCGGCCTGAGCACGACCTGATCTTCGCAGAAGGGCAATAGGCGAGGGCCAAAAATGGTGCATGTATTGTTTTGCTCCAATCATGCCGGGTTTTGCTCCAATCAATGCGGTTTTGGCGCAAAAGAACCCCAGTTTTGCTCCAATCAACGTCATTTTCGCTCCAATCAACGCTTGAATCTGTGGATAACTCATTTCCAGACCTCGCCTGACGTGCTCAACCAAGCGGAATCAGCGAAAATCGAACGAAAAAAGCAGAAAATCTCGGAAAAGACACGCATCCGAGATAGAAATCGTGTCATCGAAGCTCAATGTCGGCGCCGGGGACACGATTAAGTGGAAAAGAAGGTCGACAAGGGCAATAGGCGCCAATGGCACGGCGCCGGCCAAGCCTCCCACTACACTATTATCGTCTCATCGAAGCTCAATCTCGACGCCGGGGACACTATACGGCGAGGCACCGACCGGAACTCCGGCCTGAGCACGACCTGATCTTCGCAACACGACAATAATCGCCAATGGCCCGGCGCCGGCCATGCCTCCCTCTACACTATAATCGTGACATCGAGGCACGACATCGGCGCCGTGACGACACGAAACGGCACCGCCCCAACCCGGAACTCCGGATGGGTCGTACCGTGCACTTTCCGTGCGTCGACAGGCACAAAAAGCGCGATGTCCTATCGCACATAACCCGCACTTTCACGCGCAGCAAAAACTAAGGCAGTTTTCCGCCACGCACTTGGCACCAGTCAGGCTTTTCTTGCTGATCCTTTTTCCGGGGTAAACGCCGTTGCTCGAAGATTTCTTTCGGGTCGTCTATTTTTGAGTGGGGCAGGGGTTCTACCTTTCACTTGCTTTAACGTCGCCACGATAAGAAAGCTGACGATCACCAGCAACAACCAGGAACTTACTTTTCCCACGTGAACGAGACTCCAGGCATCGGTTTGGTACGGATATTTCCATGCGCCAAAGAATGTGGCGATATTTTCAGCGATCCAAAGAAAAAATCCGATGAGCACAAAAGAGAGGGCAAGCGGCATGCGGTAACGCGTTCCGCCGACGTCAAATGTGACCGATGACCGCCAAAAGACGATGAGGACGAGGGACGATAGCCACCAGCGAACGTCGAGCCAATAATGGTGGGTGAAAAAATTTATGTAAATCGCGGCTGCAAGCGGGACAACGGCCAAGAACGGCGGCCAGTTGACGAGTTCGACCTTAAGCCTCCTCCACGCCTGGCAAAGATAACTCGCTACGCTTGCGTACATGAAGCCGCTGTACAAAGGCACTCCGAACATTTTCGAATAGCCTTCCCCCGGATATGCCCAGGAACCCATATGTACTTTGAACAATTCAAGCGCCAGTCCGATCAGGTGGAATAGGGTGATCACCTTGAGCTCATCCAACGTTTCTAACCCGGAACGCACCATCCACACCTGCATCAGCAGGCAGATGAGGAGCAGCCAGTCATACCTCGGCAGGAGGGGGAGCGGTAGGATTTGCGTAATGGCCAATGAGGCAAAGATCACGACGGGAAACAAGCAGGACAGCGCTTGTTCCCAACCAAACCGAACGAGTTGTTTTATGGCTCTCATCATTTGGGCCTCCCAGCGCTTTTGCGAGTTTTATTTTATAAAATGAAAGTCCCTTAAGCGTCCACGTGGCTTTACTGTTTTTCAAAAAGGAAAGGATGGCCGTCGTGGATGGCCGCCTTCTGTGAGGCTCCGACACGCTCATTTTCCTATTCGCCAGCATTACGTCAATGTTCATGATAAGGGAGTGTTTTCACCTCAGACTGTTAAAAGGAACAACCGGACCGACGAGAGTGACGCCCGGGGCATCTGTCTATGCGCTTGGTTACGTTCCGCAAGCTGATGATCGGTTCGTTTTTCATACCCGTCTTCCTTTTTGATAGATTTGGACGTTGCGCCCCGGCCCCCTTTCATCACGCTGTGAAACGGCCCATTTTACTCATTTAAAAAATGAGCGGAAACGTAAAGGTTACGAAAGCGGCCCAAAGGATATAAACCGGCAAATACTTTGTCACCGCATCCTGCACCGTGGACGGCCCGGTTTTGTTTTCCAAAAAACGCCCGTAGGCGAGCAAAATCCAAATGAGATTGGCCCAGACAAGGATGTTTATGCCCAAAACCGCCATTCGGTTGGGCGTAATCCCATAAGAAGAAAGTCGGAACACAATGGCCGATAACGCGACACTGTCGATGATGAGAGCCATCAAAATCAAGGCAAAATTGATATAATCCGAGAGGTTCTTTCTCTCGTCGATGTCTCTTTCCGTGATGGAAAACAAGGTGACTGCCAAGACACCAATAAGAATACCGTTAAAGACGATCAGAAAATCGCGATCCAGGAATGGATTTTTTCCAATCCAAACAATCGTGATCAAATAAATGATCAAGGTGACGAGCACAAGCGGACCAAAGATTTTCGCAAGATACGGTGTAATGTTTTTCGCCAGTTTAAGATGATTTGAGACGAGGTGCACAGCCACAATGGCGAGAGCGGCAGCCCCAAATAAAACGATATTGCTGAAATAAAACTGTTCGATATCCAAGCCGACCAAACCAAATAACTGGATCGTCAATAAGGCGAGCAGCATTCCGCTGACCGCCATTCCGGCGTAAAGAAGGCCAAATTCCAAATTGAATTGAAGATAGCCTAATCGTTTGCTCCCTAAAGCAAATTCATTCCCGGTAAAAGCAAGCCCGACCAATCCCCATAAGAAGATGGGAAGGTGTAAATAAGCTAGAACAATACTGTCGTTCTCATTCATGGGCAGCCAATTAAGATAAACGGCCGAGATGAGGAACAACGCGCCAAGAAGGTAAAGGAGATATTTTCTCGGCGGATGCCGGTAGACAAAATAAGCGGCAATAAAAGGCAAGATCCCAAAAGCAAGGTTAACGGGGGCTATGGCTTGCTGTTCGACAAATTGAAAAAGGACCCGGGTGCTGATTCCGGCGAATATGGCTAAAATGCCCATGGCTAAAAAGCCTTTATGAAACAAGGAAGCTTTTTCTGTAGTTACCTTCTCGTTAAAATGCAATCTTTCATACCAAACCGCAAGAACTGGCGAATCAGGGTTTTGTTCCCAAGCCTGTGAGAAAGCCTTTTTAAAAGCTTTTGGGTCTTTTCTAAACATTTTTTCCAGCTCATGAGGGTTCGTTAAGTTTTCACTGATCCAATTTTTGCTGTCCATTGTTAGACCTCCTTTAAGCGTCTTCTTCGCTCCGGTATTCCAAAAGGTCCCCCGGCTGACATTCCAAAGCTTTGCAAATCGCCTCCAAAGTGGATAAGCGGATCGCTTTTGCCTTGCCATTTTTTAAAATAGAAAGATTAGCCATCGTGATGCCCACCTTCTCAGAGAGTTCCGTTACGCTCATTTTCCTTTTCGCCAGCATCACGTCGATGTTGATGATGATCGCCATGTTTATCACCTCAGACCGTTAAGTCGTTTTCGGATTTGATTTGGATCGCTTCTTGCAAAAGTCTTTGCAGAACAGCAGCAAAAACCGCGATGACCAGGGAAGCGAAAGGAACCACCATTCCGACAAAAATAACCCCCGGAGCGTCGTCAATCTCCGCATAGACATAGAAGAGCGGCAACACGAGCGCGTGCAAACTGCAAATCGTCACGGCACAGTATTTGATTTTCTTTAAAGCTGTTACGGATAACTCGGAGAAAGCTTTATTCTTGTCGATGTAGCTTAAAAGTTTAAACGCCTGGTACAGAGCGAAGTAAAAAACAATTGCCGATGCATAAAAAATGGCACAAACGACATATTGAATAAAAGCGAACGCCGGCAGCATTATCGCCGCATGCCTCCCTAACTCCGGCACGAAAAAAATGCACAAAGCCAGGATCGGAATTCCGATAAAAATAACGGCGATCTTCAAAAAGAGTGTGGTCACTTGTTTCATTAAAAGCACCCCGCTTATCAATTGGTAAGTTGATTTTAGTATATAATTTATCGTTTTGCAATAAAATATTATCGAAAACGACTATTTTTTTATTGAAATATATTTTTTTGGCAGAAAAAAACAAGCATTCCTTTTCGCTAAAGAAATGCTTGAGCGCTGCCGTGCGGCGTGTTTACTCTACGAAATAGACTTTCCGGCTCGGAAGCTCAAGGGCGTTCAACCGGCCGCCGAAAACGCAGCCCCCGTCGATACCGATGATGTTGTTGTCACCGAAATAAACGTCGCAGCTGTCATGGAAGGTCGAAGTCGGCGTATGGCCGAAGACGACAGTTTTGTCGCCTTTGTAACCAGCATGAAAGCGGTCACGAATCCACAGCAAGACGTTGGCATCACAAGCGTCGAGCGGTTTGTCGGGATCGACGCCGGCATGGGCGAAGATGTAATCTTCGGTCGTGTAGACAAGCGGCAATTGTTGAAAAAAATCAAGGTGGTCACGCACCGCAGCGTTTTCCACGAGTTCGGGCATGCGCCCATCCGCTTCGGGAATGTCATATCCGTAGGCTTTCAACGTTTCCAGCCCCCCGTTGAGCAGCCATACGTTCAAATAGCGCTCACGTTCCCCGCGAAACGATTGTTCCATCATTTCGTCGTGATTGCCTTTGAGCACAATCGCTCCTTCCTTGTGAAGCGCGATCACTTTTTCCACGGTTCGTTTGGAATCGGGTCCGCGGTCGACGTAATCGCCGAGCAAAATCAATTGATCTTTCTCCCGGTCGTAACCGGTTTTCTGCAATAGTCGTTCCAATTTGTCGGCTTCGCCGTGAACGTCGCTGACGGCGAGAACTCTTTTCTCCATGTCGGCTTCCTTTCGGAAAATGATTGATCCATACGAGCATTGTACACGAAATCTTCGGAAATCATGAGCTTTTTTGCAAGAAAATCCTCCCTCACATACAAGTTTTTTCGACGGCGGTGGAAGGATAAGGAACTCCGACGTGGAATCCATAAGGTTGAGGAGGGAAGCGATGAGATTTCGATGGATGGTTCCGATAGGGGTCAGTCTCGCCATCCTTTCAGGGTGCAGCGGCGGCGGGAATGGCACTGACGAGAACGGGAAGAACGAACCGGGAATCCGTGAAACCGGTGAACCGCAACATGAGAAACATGAGAAACCGATGCAAAATCAAGCGCGGTACGGACCGGCGAAACCGCATTACGAGATGAAGTTGCGATACGATGCCGACAAGCATCGAATCAGCGGAGACATGCGCGTACAACTCACGAATCAGTTGAATCGCCCGTTGAATAAAATTTACTTTAATCTGTGGCCGAACGCAGACGTTTTCGGCGAGGAAGGCGGCATCGAAATTTCCGGTGTGAAAGTAAACGGGAAGACTGCCGATTTCAACGTCGACAAGACGAAACTGGAAATCGCGGGGATCTCTTTTCCGGAAGGAGAGCGTGCAACCGTCGCGATGCATTTTGTTGTCCACGTTCCGGAGAAACGCGACCGGTTTGGGTGGTCTGATGAAACCGTCTCGCTCGGCAACTGGTTTCCGATTGCCGCTGTTTATGACGCAGAAGGTTGGAATTTGGACCCTTACTTCAGCGGCGGGGAATCGTTCTATTCGTTAACGAGCGACTTTGATGTGACCTTAACAACCGGCAGCAGCCAGGTCGTTGCCGCTACCGGTGTTTTGACCGATCAAGCGAAAAAAGACGACGGCACGACGACGTATCATTACAAGGCTGAAAACGTAAGGGATTTCGCGCTGGAAATGAATCCGAATTATAAAGTTAAAGCTTTCGACGTCGAAGACATCAAAGTGAATTTGTATTACACCGACGAACAAGCGCGTTATGCGGCAGACATGGAAGACGTCGCCCGCAACGCTCTGAAAGTGTACGAAGAAAAGTTTGGCGAATATCCATGGCCGGAGCTTGATATCGTCACGATGAAAGGCTGGTTCGGCGGGATGGAATATCCACAGCTCGTCATGATCAGCTTCAATGAAGCATTCGGCAAAGATTTCATCATGGTCTCGGTTGCCCATGAAATCGCTCACCAATGGTTTTACGGAGCGGTCGGCAACAATGAATATGACGAGCCGTGGCTGGATGAATCGTTCGCCACGTTCGCAAGTTTAATGAGCCTCGACGCCCTCGGCCATTTGAACCGGGTCGAACCCCCCGGCGATCCTTATCACCTGACATCGCCGGTGTCCGTCTTTGCTAAACGCGGAAAAGACGGGCAACATGCGTATGCTAACGTCATCTACAGCTACGGGGCGAAGACGTTGAATGAGCTAAGAAAAAAAATCGGCGACAAAACGTTTTACGAGGCAATGCAAACGTATTACGAAAAGGAACGATTGACCATTTCCACCACGGCCGAATTCGTCGAAACGATGGAAGCGGTGAGCGGCGAGGATTTAACGAAGTTTTTCAAAGCCCATCGTGTTTACGTAAAAGAAACAAAATAACCGCGCGTCGTGTTATAATGGCCGTACTAAAGACCGCAAGACTCCTGCCGCCTGTGGGCGGCGGGAGTCTGCTTTCTCAAGGAGGCTCCCGATGACCTTCATCCTCGTCGGCATCGCCGGCATGTTCGGCGCGCTGCTTCGCTATAGTTTGAGCGCAGCCATCGACGGCTCTGCCGCCGAAGGCGCTTTTCCTGCTGCCACATTTTGCGCCAACATCGCCGGCGCCTTCATCCTCGGTTGGTTCACGACATACGTCATAGCCGCGCGACGCCTTCATCCCCAGTTGTCCGCCGCCATCGGCACCGGCCTCATCGGCTCGTTTACGACGTTTTCCACGTTCAGCGTCGAAACGGTCGAGCTGCTGCGCGGCGGCCATTGGGCGCTCGCCCTCTTGTACGGGCTCGCCAGCATGGTCGGCGGCCTGCTGGCGGCCGCGCTTGGCTGCCTGCTCGGCAAACGTCTCGTCCGACGAAGGGAGGGAGCCGAATGACGGCCGTCCTTGTCATGCTCGGAGGCTGCTTTGGCGCCGTCGCCCGCTTCGCGGTCAGCGAGTTCGCCCGCGCCCGCTTCCGAACAACGTTCCCTGCGGCAACGTTGTTCGTGAATTTGCTCGGCTCCTTCCTGCTCGGCGTCCTCATCACCTCCGGACTCGACGCCTCGTGGCAATCGCTCCTCGGTACCGGCTTCTTGGGCGCTTTCACGACGTTTTCCACGTTCAACCTGGAAAACGTCCGGCTTTGGCGCGAAAAGAAAAAGCTGACCGCTTATTTGGCGGTCAGCTACTTGGGCGGGCTTTTGCTTGCCTTTTTCGGATTCCTGCTTGGCGCATGAACCCATATGCAGGTCAGAGGTCCACAGAAATCAAGATGGGGATATCGTACGTCTTTTGTTTCGTATGGAAGGTCAGGAATGCCTCGATTCGATATCGTCCCGAAGGCAAGTGAATGCGCTCGGAAGAAAAGATGAGCGCCTCTCCGTGCGTTGTATAGCGGGCATGGCCGGTGCCGGCGGACGTCTTCCTGCCGCTGCGAAAATCTACGGCTTTTCCGCTGTCGTTCAACACTTGTTTGATCGCAATGTCATTTTCCCCAAAGAAAACCTTCCGCTTTTCGGATCCCGTATAAAGGATCTCCGCTTTCAATTTGACGAGATTGAGCCAACCGATCTCATTTTTCTTCACATGAATCACAAACGGGCTTTCTTTAAAGGTTCGGATCGTCTTGTATTGGTGGAATTGCCCCCATAAAATGACGCAACAAAATGCAAGTGCGATGGGCGAACATAACCACACCCATTTCCGTTTTTTCAGCATCTAGAGGCACCTCCGAAAAAATGACATCGCCATCGAACGGCGCAACAAGCCGCGCCACCTAAGGATCCAACAACGGCCGTGCCGTTTTGCCATTAACAGAATCGTCTTGGGTCTTTTGTTGCTTAAAACGCCCAATTGCCTTTGCGGAAGACGGGCACGCGCTCGCCGTCGAAAGTTTCCCCATCGATGTCCAGTTCGGCGGAACCGATCATGAAGTCGACGTGCATGATGCTGGAGTTAAAACCTTTCGCCGCCATTTCTTCATCGCTTTTTGCCTCGGCGTCTTTCATGTTCAACAACAGCGCCCGGCCAAGCGCAATATGGCAGGAAGCGTTTTCATCGAAAAGCGTATTGAAGAAGATTAAGCCGGAATTCGAGATCGGCGAGTCGTGCGGGACAAGCGCCACTTCGCCGAGCCGCTTCGAGCCTTCGTCGGCTTCCAAAATATTTTTCAGCGATTCCTCGCCTTTTTCCGCTTTGAAATCGACGACTTCTCCATTCTTGAACGTTAAGGTGAAGTTCTCGATCAAGCTTCCTTGATAGTTCAGCGGTTTCGTGCTTGAGACGGTGCCGTTGACGCCGTCTTTATGAGGCATCGTGAAAACTTCTTCGGTCGGCACGTTCGGCAAAAACCGGTTGCCTTTTTTCGTCTCGAAACTTGCTGCCCGCCATACATGATCGTCTGCGAGCTGAATTGTTAAATTCGTACCTTCGGCTTTGTAATGCAACGCCTTGAATCTTTTTTCATTTAAATAATTCGCTTTTTCGGTCAGTTTATCAATGTGCTTTTCCCAGGCGGCGACGGGATCGTCCTGATCGACCCGGGTCGTATAGAAAATTTGCTCCCAAAGTGCATCGGTTTGCTGTTTCGTTGGAACGTCCGGGAAGATTTTGGCCGCCCAATTTTTCGATGGAACGGAAACGATCGACCAGGAAATATCGCCGTTCGTCTGGGCTTTCTGGAATCGCGTCTTCGCCTTAGCCTCGGCTTTGCGGGCAATGGAGATTCTGTCGGCGTCAACGCCTTTCAGCAACTCTGGATCGAGCGCGGCCACTTCAAGGAACGCTCCACCTTCGTCGATGAGTTCGTTAAAGCAGTCAATACGCCATTGCGGAAACTCAGCCAGCCCGTCTTTAGGCGCTTCTTCGTACGTGATGCGGCGAATCATCGGATCGTACAAGTTTGGGTAAACTTTCTTCGCCCCGGCGCGGTAAGCTTTCCGCGTGATCGACTGCACGAAATCGGCATTTTCGATCGAAGCGTTGATATACAACTTTTGCCCTTCCTGGATGTTCAATGCCACTTTTACAACAAGTTCTGCGTATTTTTCCAGGTTTGTTTCGAAATGGTCCAAATCAGTTCCCCCTTAGGTAAGTTTGCATCTCTCTCATTTTATCATAATTCGGAAAAAGATTGAGTGATGGCCGTCTTTGCTTTATCATTCGGAGAACTGAAGAAAGGATCAGTAATAATGGAAATTTGCGTTATTAATTAGCGCTTAAAAGAAGTTTGGAAAATCTCCCAACGGTCACCAAATATCTAAATGGCTGTTCAAGATTTATATTTGTTCTATCCGGAAATTGATTTTGGTTGTTTCTTATCCTCATTTTTATAAAATGGGACCTTTACTGTCGCTCTGTCGTATATACGGTGAAGCATGCCGAAAGGGGTGTGAACAATTGCATGAAGAAGATCGCTTAAAGGGATTGATATTACAATCGAATAAAGATAAAGCAATTCAATTGTTAATTGATGAATGTATGGAAGATGTTAAAAGGTTCGTTTTTACGTATGTGAAAAATTGGTCATATACGGATGATATTGTACAAGATGCTTTTTTGGCTGTTTATCTAAATCTTGATACGTTTAAAGAGAGTGCCAGCATTAAAACGTGGATTTTAAGTATTGCTGCTAACAAAGCAAAAGATTTTTTGAAGTCTTGGCATTACAAAAAAGTATCACTTACAAATCAATTCTTTCATCAAGCAAACAACGAGACACCAGAAACATTACTTTTGAACAATCAAGAGAATGATGAAGTAAGTGCTCTCATTTTTTCCCTTCCGGTTAAGTATCGCGAAGTGATCATTCTTTATTATTATAAAGATCTCTCAATCAAAGAAATCAGTGAAGTTTTAGGTACAGGTCAGTCAACCGTTAAAACAAGGCTTCATCGAGCCAAAATGAAAATCGGTGAGAAGTTGAGAGGTGATTTTTTTGAGGAATAAGGATCTTCAAATAAGAATCGACAAGTTCATAGGGTCTCGTCCCGTTTCTAACGAAGCTGATAAGCAAAGAGTCCTCCAATATATTCGTGAAAATACAAACCATCAAAAACCAAAAAAGTTGTTTCCAAGGTTTTTAAGTACTGCAGTGAACACATCATTGTTTGTCTTTGTTATTGGTTTTTTCCTTATACAAAGTGGTTTAATCCTAGATGATGAGGAAATAGGTTCTAATCCATCGTTCAGTCATGACTCAAACAATAATCATTCACAACAAAACCCGGTTCAAAGACAGGAATCCTATCATTTTGTAAAGATGAAGATGAATAATAAAAACGTTGGTTGGGCGATGAATCAACAAAATCATATATTTAGAACAGAAAATGCTTGGCAGAAAGCAAAGGATATCACACCGAAAGAGCTTCCGGATAAACCAACATCGATGAAATTGTTTATTTTAAACCAAAAAACAGCATCCATCTTTGTCCTAGAGTCTAATAATTCACCGATCAAAATGTTCATGACGAATAATGGGGGAAACACTTGGAGATTGGAAACACTCAGTAATATTGATGCTTACGGAATAGAGGATGTATTTTTCCAAAATGAAAAAGAAGGTTGGTTGTACACTTCCAAGTTCTCCGAAACATCAGGCGTTTTGCCTCTGAAACTTTATTACACAAACGATGGGGGGCATACATGGGAAGCTGTTGAATCGAACAACCTTGACCAGTCGCAGTCGAAATGGGTATATTTCATGAACGAGGAAAAAGGGTGGTCAATCGGACAAAAGGGGCTTAAAAACTCTGATGGTTTTGACCAAACCACAACGGCACTTTATGAAACAAACGATGGCGGGCATAATTGGACTCGATTATCTTTAATAAAAAATCGAGAGAATTCAATATTCATACGCAAGCCATTTTCAACGGGAAAAACTATCATACTTCCGATAATCTATTATAACGCCAAAGAAAGGGAAGCCACTTTTTCTGTTTTTCAATATGGACACAATGATGACAAGTGGTCCTATAACGGAAATACCGTTTTTGATACATCCGATCCTCAAAAAATCATCATTGATTTCCTGAATCCATCAAACGGATGGGTTGTTGTGGATCAAAAACTATATAGGTCGGCCAACGGAGGGCGAAGTTGGGGGAAAATAGCAAATTTAAATCAATTTAATCGTATATACGACCTCCAGGTTACCACGGAAACACACGCTTATTTACTTACGGATAGTGGGTTGTATATTTCAACCGATGGTGGTAAGGATTGGATAAAGCAAAATAAGGCTTTGTAATTCAGAGGTGCTGTTGAAACAGCACCTCTAACAATGCTAATGATCCCGAAGATAATCCATTAACGCTCCAAAGGATGAAACAGTTGTATAATCATCTCCGCCTGATGATTCAACCCCATAGGCATACCATGGATAGGCATGAGAATGATAATCTAGGTAGAGGTATTTGATTTAAGTACCGAAAACGCCACACAAAAAACGTGTACCAACGCTTCTCGAGTCTGTTAACATTCCAGCAACTAAGAAAAAAACTTCTTGACAAAATGACACCTGTGTCGTTTATAATAACGACACAGGTGTCATTTTGGTGTTCGGCATCTGATTTCATGAAAAAACGCGTCAGCGTTTTTCTTATTCATCGAGAGGAGAAACAAAATGAATCGAAAGTTGCTGCAATGCAAGGAATACATGTATCTGCTGTCCGCGCAGGCGATCTCGAATCTTGGCGATTGGCTTGACATCCTCGCGCTGCTCGCGCTCGTCGGTCTCAAATGGCACGGCTCACCGATCGCTGTCTCCATCACGATGCTCTGTCTCGCCGTACCGTCGATCGTGTTCGGCTCGTTCGCCGGCGTACTCGCCGACCGCTTCGAACGGAAACACTTGATGATCGCTGCCGACATCCTTCGCGCCGTCATCGTCATCGGCGTTGCGTTTTCCACGCAACTCTGGCAAGTATACGCGCTCCTTTGCGTGAAATCGCTGTTTGCCGCTGTGTTCGAGCCGGCGAAGGAAGGTAAGCTGAAGGAAATCGTCGATGACGAGCTCATGCAGCCGGCGGTGGCGACGAGCGAGCTGATCAACAACGGCGCGAAGATCGTCGGTCCAATCATCAGCGGCTTGCTTGTCGCCGGGATCGGCATTCAATGGTCGTTTTACCTCGACAGCTTAAGCTTTTTGGCTTCGGCAGCGTTGCTGCTCGGCGTGCCGAAGTCCGTGAAACGGGCGAAGGTATCCGTAGAGGCTTCGGAAGCGTCGGCCTCGTTGATCGGGCAATTCAAAGCCGGTTTTACTTTTATGAAAAAGATTCCTGCGCTCTTGACTGGGTTAATCGTGTTTGCGGTGATGATTCTTGTGCTGCAGCTTGGCGATTCGCAGTTCGTCGTGTTGCTTCGGGAAATTCCGGGTGATCCGATTCACGTGCTCGGTTGGATCATGGCCGGAAGCGGTGCAGGCGTCGTCATTGCATCGTTGTATTTGAACAAAAAAGAAATTCGATCGTGTTTGACGGCATTGACGCTCGCAAGTGCAGGGCTCGGCGCCGGCTATATAATGGCCGGATTGTGCATTCATTTGCCGATGCTTTGGGTTTCGATCCTTTATCCGGCGGCGGGGATCGTCTTTGGTTTTTGTTTCGGAATGGGACTGATCCCGTTCAACGTTATGGCGCAAAAATTAACCCCGAGTGACTATACAGGGCGGGTGTTCGGAACGATCAGCAGTGTTACGACTTTGGCGGCGGTGACCGGCATGCTCGGCGGCGGGTTCCTTACGGAATGGTTCGGTGTCGTCAATACGTATGTCATTTCGGGCGGGCTGCTTGTCCTCATCGGCGTCATCGTTTATAGTTTTCGTAAAAGGATGCAAGGCGGGGAAATCAATGCCAAAGGTGACGCAGGCCCACATCGAGAAGCGCAAGGCTGAAATTTTGGATGCCGCGGAGCGGGTTTTCAAACGAAAAGGATTCGAACCTACGACGATGAAAGACGTTGTCGAGGAATCCGGCATGAGCCGCGGCGGGGTGTATTCGTATTTTTCCGATACGGAAGAAATGCTTCAAGCGATTCACGAGAGAAACATTGGCGAAGTCCCGGCTATATTAAATCGATTGCTTGAGCGGCATGATACGGTCTGGGCGGCACTGGCGGCGTTCGTCGATTCGTTTTTGGAAGACACGGACCCCGGGTTCGGCATTGTGACGTATGAATATTCCGTTACAGCATGGCGGGATGAAGGCCGCAAGCAGTTTATGCTGCGCAATGCGACCCATTCGATCACGGCTTTCGTTGATTTTCTGCAAAAAGGCGTGGAACGCGGGGAGTTCCGGCCCTTGCTGCCGCTTGAAGGCATCGTCATTTTCTGCATCAACGTGATTGACGGTTTCATCATTCAAGGATCGATCGCCGACGGCGAATGGATGCGCTTGAAAGATCAAATTGAGAGCCTGAAGCTGTACTTGCGGACGGTTTTGCAGGTGAACGAGGCTTAAGCTAATTTTATAAAAGTGTCCGGGTGGCTGCTCCCGTTCGGTTCTCGCTGAACCGGCGGGGGTTTTTTGTGCGGGAAGTGTACCGTTTCTCTTGAATTCGCGGGGGCGGTTTCGTCTGAATTCGCTGAATCCCGCAGCAGGTTGTCCCATTCATATGGGGAATGTCGGCGGGTTTAAACGATGGTCCTTGATTGGCCGATAAAAAAGACAGGCGGCGAAAATAGGAGGGGTCAGATGAAAAGAATATTTATGTGGGCTGCGGTGACCGCGTTCATTATCGTATTGAGCGCTTGCGGTCAGCAGCTTTCGAAAGAAGAAATCGTTAACCAGGCGGCATCGAAGGATTTCAACAGCTTCAAAGCGGCCGTGAAGATGAACATGCACATTGAAGCCAATGGTCAACAACTGGATCAATCGATGAATTTTGCGATGAAATACAAGAAAGATCCGTTTCTCACACAGTTGACGATGCACACCATCGAAGGCGATCTTGAAATGTATTTCAACCAAGACTATGCCTACATTATGAATCCGGAAACCGATCAATGGGTGAAGACGAGTATCGCCGATGTCGAAGAACTCGAAGCGCTTACGGATCCAAAAGCGATGGAACAGGATCTCGAAAGGATCAACCAATTCACTGACGTATTTGAATTTGAGCGGACTGAAGAAGGATACAAGCTGCACACGGCCATTGACGAAGCCTCTTCCGAACAACAATTGTCGTTGGTAAAAGATGTTTTGAAAGATGCGATGAAAGAAAACAACGAAGAGGGGCAGTTTACGATTGAAAAAGTGAATCAATTTGATTACACCGTGCAGCTTGACAAGGATTTGTATTTGAAAAAGGCTTCCGTAAAAATGGATGTTTCTGTCACGGTGGATGGAAAACCGGTAAAGTTCGATGTTCAAGTCGATGCCGATTACGACAAGATCAATCAGATGGAATCCCTCTCCCTTCCGGAAGAAGTTAAGCAAAACGCAAAAGAACTGTAAGCGAAGCAAACCATGATCCGGGGAAGGATCACAATTTTGTTGCCGGAGTAGCGGATTCGCGGTCCCCGAGATAGTCGTAGACGATGTAGACGACGGCCGCGATGGAAACAAGAAACGCTGCATAATAAGGTGAAACAAAGTCGCGAACGCTTCCGGCTGTGAGCGAACTGAAGATGATGCCGGCCGACAGGACGGCGGACAGAAGGCCGAAGGCCGAACCGTGCCGCTCCTTGCCGACTTTTTCGGTAAGGAGCGTAGTGAGCGCGGGAAACAGCAAGCCGAAGGCGGCGCCGAGCAGGAACAGGACGGTGCCGAGCGAAGCGTCGGCGAAGCCGGAGGCGAGCTGGAAGTAGAGCAGCGCGCTGAAAAGCATGCCGGCGGCGGTGCGGAGCAGCGGCGAGAATCGGTTGAGCCAGAAGAGGCTGAAGCTGGCGAACGTGCCGATACCCATTAGACTGAACAGTTTGCCGGTTTCGGTTGTTGACAATCCTTGTTCCACAGACAGAAACGGCAATTCATAAAACAATGTGCCTTGCCCGAACATTAAGGCGAATCCGATAAAATAGACGGGATAAAGCTTCCGATCGGCGATCATTGCCGCCAGGGAAGCTTTTTCTTTGCGGTGGGGCACGATCGGTTCCATTTCTTTAATAAAATAAAGCGCGATGACGGCTGAGACGGCCATTAAAATGCCGATGAGCACGTAAGTGCCGCGGTAGTTGAGATAGTGGACAAGATGGCCGCCGATGAAAGGGGCGGCGATGTTGGCGAACGTGATCATGATGCCGTTGACGGCCATGTTCTTGCCTTGCTGGCGGCTGGTTTTCGCGTATGCGGACAGCAAGGCGAAGCAGGCGGGGCTCAAGAAGGCGAGCGCAAAGCCGTTGGCGATGCGAAGGAACATGAGCTGCAAAGGATCATCAACGGCGGCGTGAGCGGCCATGAGGAAAGCCGAAAGGAAGAGCGGCACGACGATGAACGGCTTTTTGCCGATACGGTCGATGAATGGGCCGGCGATGACGTTGCCGCCGAGATTGGCGAACGAAGAGCCGCTCATCATGAGACTGATGAAAAAGCTCGAAGCGCCGAGCGCGACCGCGTAAGGGGTGAAGATTGGGAACTGGATATGCAAGTTGAGCGACATGAGAAACAAGACAATGAAGATGGCGGATTTTCCTTTTTGCGAGTCCATCGCATTCACCTCCCCTCTCATATGTATGAAGTTGTCCACGAAGTTAGGACAGCTCCAAAAACCGTTCATCCGCAAAAAATTGTTGACAGCCGCGAAGGATGTAAAGTAGAATGTAGCCATTGCACAAGAAATGAATAGTCATCAACTTTCTTCTTATCTCGAGAGGTGGAGGGACATGGCCCTTCGAAGCCTCGGCAGCGGGTTTCAACGAGCGACCGTTGAAATACTGTGCCAATTCCATCAAGCGTTGCGGCTTGAAAGATAAGAAGAGAAGCTAGCAGATACCCGTGTATTCTACTACCTCCTCTTCTTATCGAAGAGGGGGTTTTTTGATTGGGAAAGCGAGGGATACCATGATTCAGTTGGAGAGCATTTCGAAAGTTTACGAGAGCGGCGGCCGCCAGGTCAAAGCCATTCACGACGTTGATTTAACGATTCACAAAGGCGATATTTTCGGTGTGATCGGGTTCAGCGGCGCGGGGAAAAGCACGTTGCTGCGCTGTGTGAATTTGTTGGAGCGGCCGACAGGCGGGCGCGTGATTATTGACGACACGGATTTAACCGCGTTGAAAAAGGCGGAGCTGCGTAAAGCGCGGAAGAAGATCGGGATGATTTTTCAACATTTCAATCTGTTGGAATCAAAGACGATCTTCGCGAACGTCGCTTTTCCGTTAAAAATCAGCGGGGAAAGCAAGGCGGCGATCGAAAAACGCGTCGCCGAGCTGCTGTCGTTCGTCGGGTTGGAAGATCAAGCGCATAAATATCCAGATCAATTGTCGGGCGGCCAAAAGCAAAGAGTCGGCATTGCCCGGGCGCTTGCGACTTCGCCGGACGTGCTGCTTTGCGATGAAGCGACGTCAGCGCTTGATCCGCAGACGACGAAGTCGATTTTAGATTTGCTGAGGCGGATCAACAAGGAGTACAACATTACGATTCTCGTCGTTACGCATGAGATGCAAGTCATTCGTGACATTTGCAACCGTGTCGCGGTCATGGAAGGCGGCCAAGTGATAGAGCAAGGTTCGATTTTCGACGTGTTTTCCAATCCGCAAACGCAAACGACGCAAAATTTTGTTCGTTCCGTCATGCAAGACGAAATTCCGAATGCGGTTTTGAAAATGCTCCAGGAGGGCAGCAAAAATATTTTTAGAGTCACTTTCGTCGGGGAATTGGCCGGCAAACCGGTTTTATCGCAAGCGGCTAAACGTTTCGATGTCGATGTGAATGTATTATACGGGCAAATCACGGAGCTTCAAGACATTCCGTTCGGTCATTTGATCGTCGAGCTGCAAGGCGAGGAAGCCGAAATCCTTCGTGCGCGGCAGTATATCGACAATGTCGTGTCCGTCAAGGAGGTGTTGGCAGATGCAAATTAGTTG
>DASSOY010000057.1 GCA_035700025.1 Bacillales bacterium
CAAATCACGGAGCTTCAAGACATTCCGTTCGGTCATTTGATCGTCGAGCTGCAAGGCGAGGAAGCCGAAATCCTTCGTGCGCGGCAGTATATCGACAATGTCGTGTCCGTCAAGGAGGTGTTGGCAGATGCAAATTAGTTGGGATACGTTTTGGATCAAAGTCGCCGAAGCGACCGGTGAAACGTTTACGATGGTCGGGATTGCGTTGTTTTTCGCTGCTTTGATCGGCATACCAATGGGAATCGCCGTCGTCGTTACTCGGAAAGGACATTTGCTAGAAAACCGAATCATTTTCAGCGTGCTCAATGCCGTCATAAACATTTTTCGCTCGATTCCGTTCATCATTTTACTCGTCGCGATCTTGCCGCTTACACGCATCATCGTTGGAACGTCGATTGGAACGGCTGCCGCCGTCGTCCCGCTTGTGCTTTTTTCAGGACCGTACATTGGCCGGCTTGTCGAAAGCAGTTTGCTCGAAGTTCAACCTGGCGTCATCGAAGCGGCGGAATCGATGGGGGCAACGCCGTGGCAAATCATTTTTCGCGTGCTTGTTCCAGAAGCCTTAAGCTCCCTCGTTTTAAACTTGACGATCGCGGCGATCGGCCTTGTCGGTGCTTCGGCAATGGCGGGCTTTGTCGGAGGAGGTGGATTGGGGGACCTTGCGATTGCTTACGGCTACCAGCGGTTTGAGACCGACGTGATGATCGTGACCGTGATTTTATTAATTTTGATCGTCCAGCTGTTTCAAGCTTTAGGCAACAATGTATCACGCATCATTAGAAGAAGATAATTAAAGAGGAGAGAACCATTATGAAGAAAATCGTATCGCAGTTATTGTTTGTTATCTTAATCATCGGACTCGCAGCCGGCTGCAGCAGTCAAAACGACAGCGCGAGCGGCGACGGGAAAGCGGACACGAAACAAACGGAGAAAAAAGAAACGAAAACGTTGAAGGTCGGTTTGAATGCTTCGGGTGTGCCCATTTGGAATTTCGTAAAGGAAAAAGCTGCGAAACAAGGCATTGAACTAGAACTTGTTGAGTTTTCGGACTATGTTCGCCCGAATCTTGCCTTGGCTGCCGGGGATATTGACTTGAACGCGTTTCAGACGGTGTCCTACTTTGACGCTTTTATTAAAGAAAGAAACTTGGACCTTGCGCCGCTTTGCACGACCTTAATTGCACCGATGGGCTTGTATTCGGAAAAATATAAAGATCCGAAAGACATTCCGGACGGCGGAAAAATCGCGCTTCCGCAAGAAGCGACCAACATGGGCCGGGCTTTGCTTTTGTTGCAATCGGCCGGATTGATCAAACTTGCCGACGACTTTGACGGCAATGGATCGTTAGACGTTATCAAAGAAAATCCGAAACATTTGGAGTTCGTTCCGGTTGCCGCTGCGCAAACGCCGCGGGCATTGCCTGACGTCGCCGCTTCCGTCATCAACAACGGGGTTGCCGTCGAAGCCGGATTCATTCCCGTGAAAGATTCGATTTATCATGAAGACGACACGGCGACGCCTTACATTAACATCATCGCTGTTCGTTCTGAAGATGTCGACGATCCGACGATGCAGAAACTCGCAGACATTTATCAGCAGGACGATGTGGCGCAACACATTCGCGAAGTCTTTGAAAATTCCACCATCCCGACGTTTGTCCCGCTTAGCAAAATCGGCTGGTAGGCGAAAGGAAACGATCTTTTATGGCGATTACAGAAACTTCCTTGCAGGCGGTTGAACAAGAACTTTTGGCGGTGCTCGACCGTCATCGCAGCGATTTCGTTTCGATCAGCCATCAAATTCATGACCGTCCCGAAATCGGCAACGAAGAGTTCTTCGCTTCTCGGTTGTTGAGGGAACACTTGGAGAAGCACGGGTTTTCGGTGGAGCGGCGGGTAGCTGGCCATGAGACGTCTTTCGTCGCCCGCAAATCGTCGGGCCGGCCGGGACCGACGATCGGCTTCTTGGCGGAATATGACGCGCTGCCCGGCCTCGGGCACGCTTGCGGCCACAACCTCATCGGCACGATGAGTGCGGCCGCTGCAATCGCCGTCGGCGAAGTCGGGCTGGAGGCTGCAGGCGGCGAAGTGGTCGTATTCGGGACGCCGGCCGAGGAAGGCGGGCCGAACGGGAGCGCGAAGGGCAGCTTTGTGAAGCATGGGCTGTTCGAGGGTGTCGACGTTTGCATGATGGTTCACCCGTACCACCGGACGACGGTGACGGGTGAAACGCTTGCAGTCGATCCGCTCGATTTCGAATTCCGGGGACGTGCCGCGCATGCGGCCGCTTCGCCGGAAGAAGGGATTAATGCGCTTGATGCGGTGCTGCAGCTGTTCAACGGAATCAATGCGTTGCGCCAGCACGTGACGGATGACGTCCGAATTCACGGAGTGATTCTGGACGGCGGGACGGCGCCGAACATTGTTCCGGACTATGCGCGCGCCCGCTTCTTTATCCGAGCGAAGACGAGGAAGGCTTTGGATGCGATGACGGAGCGAGTGAAGGCTGTCGCTGAGGGCGCAGCCTTGGCGACGGGGGCGGAGCTGGACGTCGTTGCGTTTCAGAAGGAAGTGGATCATTTTCGGTTGAACCGTCGATTGGATCAAGTGTTTGTAGAGAAGCTTGATCAAATCGGGGAACCGTATGATCCGGTGAATGACAAAGGCTTAGGATCGACTGATGCAGGGAATGTGAGTCGGGTGGTGCCGACGATTCATCCGTACATCAAGATCGGACCGAGCACGTTGGTGAACCATACGGACGCGTTCCGCGAAGCGGCGCGGTCGGAGGAGGGAGACCGGGCGTTGATCGCCGGCGCGAAGGCGCTGGCGCTGACCGGCTTTGAGTTGCTGCACAACCGTGGCGTGTTGGCGGAGATCAAAGAGGAGTTTCGCGCGCGAGCGGAAAGTGAAGAATGAAAGGAGCCGGCCCAGGAGGGCCGGTTTTAGATTATTCATTCCGTTCGTTGTGACTTCAGACTCTCGAGCATCGTTTAGGAAGATGTATGGGATGATTTCCATAGATGTACCTCCTTTGTTCCTATCGAAACGAATTTTTTGTGGGCTTGTTGTTTCTAGGGTTCCTTGCCAACACTTTATCAGAGATAAGATCCAACGGAAATAAAAAGAATGAGTCGAAAAGCCGGGAGGATTCATAAAGCGGTATTTTTATCGTTGATCAATATTTTTGGTAAAATAAAAAGAAAAAAGGAGAGAAGAACATGTCCTTATTAAAACAAGTGCTGGAGCACAACGACAAGTTTGTGGAAGAGAAGGCCTATGAGCCGTACATAACGGACAAAGTGCCGAATAAGAAAGCGGTTGTCTTTACGTGCATGGATACGCGGCTCGTCGAATTGCTGCCGAAGGCGATGGGGTTTCGCAACGGCGACGTGAAGGTCGTAAAAAACGCCGGCGCACGCATCACGAACAGCTATGACAGCGTCGTGCAAAGCATTTTGATCGGTTTGTGGCAACTGAAAGCGGACGAAGTGATCGTTGTCGGCCATAAAGATTGCGGCATGGCCGGGCTGAAAGGCGAAGCGACCGTTGAAAAAATGAAAGCGAACGGTATCAGCGCGGACGTGCTCGCTTCGGTCGAGACGGCCGAAGGTGTGAATTTGAACGACTGGTTGAGCGGGTTCGAGTCGGTAGAGGACAACGTGAAAAACAGCGTGAACAAGCTGAAGACGCACGAGTTGCTGCCGGCAGGCGCGAAAGTGCACGGGCTCGTCATCGACCCGAAAACAGGAAAATTGGATCTCGTCCACGAGGACGAGTAGAACAGAAGAGGCTGGCTCAAAAGGTCGTAGAAAAACGACTAGGGGAGTCAGCCTTCCGACGTTTAAGTCGGAATCGCTCATGAGAAACGCTATTTTGAAGAAATGAGCGGCTATTTTATAAAATCGCTCACTGAGAACGCTATTTCCCTTTTAAGGTTGAAAAAGGGGCTCGTATTCACGTGAATTCAGAAAATAACGTTTCTGATGCGCGTTTTTATCTGAAAATATGATTTTCGAAGGAAATAGGAACATAGGTGAGCGATTATTGTGAATCGGCAGCCGCGAAAAGTTCATCAAAGCCGGGGGTTTCCAAAAGCTAAGCTTTTTGGGGCACCCTCTTTTGTAAAGAGAGAGGAGCTGAGAGAGGGATGTTAAACAACCGTTTAAGATTGTTGGTTTCGTGTGACGACCGCCCGGGGATCGTTGCAGAAGTGACGACTTTTTTATATAAAATTGGCGCCAATATCATCGAGTCCGACCAATATTCGACCGATCCGGTCGGCGGAACGTTTTTCATGCGGGTCGTTTTCGAAAAGCCTGGCGTTGCCGATGAGTTTGCGGGCATCGAGCAAGCTTTCGCTGAGGTGGCTGAGCCGTTTCGCATGAAGTGGCGCTTCTCGCAGGCGGGCCGCAAGAAGCGGATGGCCATTTTTGTATCAAAAATGGAGCATTGCCTGTTGGAACTGCTTTGGCGCTGGCAGGCCGAGGACTTGCATGTCGATATTCCGCTCGTCATCAGCAATCACCCAGATGCGCTCGGCACGGTTCGCAGCCTCGGCATCCCCTTCCATCACGTGCCGGTGACGAAGGAGACAAAGCAGGAAGCGGAAGCCGAACAAATCGAGCTGCTCCGCGCGCATCGCATCGACTTCGTCGTGCTCGCCCGCTACATGCAAATTCTCTCGCCCGCCTTCGTCGCGCGCTACCCCGGCCGGCTCCTGAACATTCACCATTCCTTCCTGCCCGCCTTCAGCGGCGCTCGCCCTTACGAGCGCGCGTATGCGCGCGGCGTGAAGATCATTGGCGCGACGTCTCACTACGTCACCGACGAGCTCGACGAAGGGCCGATCATCGCGCAAGGTGTCCGAGAAGTGAACCATCGCGATCATGTCGCCGATTTGAAAAAGATCGGCCGGACCATTGAACGCGATGTTCTGGCGCAGGCGGTCGCGCTTCACGTCGAAGACCGCGTGATCGTCCACGGGAACAAGACGATCGTATTCTAGCCGCAGACTAAACGCTCTAACGGACATCTCGTCACCTTAGCAGTCACTTTTAAGAAATATTATATTGTAACGGACATTAAATCCTCTTAGAGTACTTTTCTTCATCACTTCAGCAGGCTCAAAGCTTCTAAGAGGACCAGATGTCCGTTACATTATTCTGGCGGGCTTTTATCATTGCTAAGGGGACCAGATGTCCGTTAGCACAAGCTCGAGGGGACGATCGCCTGCCACAAAAAAGCGTGCTGAGAAACTGAAAGTTTCTCAGCACGCTTGCTTACTTCGCCTGCTCGTCGGCGCGCGCGTTCACGGCCGTGACCGCTTCCTTGACGATGCCGGAGAAGTTGTTTTGCGCCAGCACTTCGAGGCCGGCCGCTGTCGCGCCGCCCGGCGAAGTGACTTGCTGGCGCAACTCGTCCGGCGCTTCGCCGTTTTTCAGCATCGCACCGGAGCCGTAGATCATCTGCACGACGAGCTTGCGCGCTTGCTCCTGACTGATGCCGTAATGCATCGCGGCTTTCTCGAGAATTTCCGCGAAGCGGTAAATGAACGCCGGCGCACTGCCGGTAATTGCCGTCAGCACGTGAATTTGCTGATCGGTGCAGGCTTGCGATTCCCCGATGCCGGCGAGCATGTGCTGCAGCATTTTTTTATGTTGATCCGTTACATAACTTCCGAGCGAATACAGCGAAATCGATTCCCCGATGTCCGCCGCCGTGTTTGGCATCACCCACGCGACCGGCGTGCCTTCCGGCAGCGACTGCTGCAATTTTTCCGTACCGATGCCTGCTGCGACCGACACGACAAATTGACCGTCGACCAACTTCGAAAGTGTTTCGAGCACTTCCGGGTGGGCCTCGGGCGGGCAAGCGAGCAAAATGACGTCTTTGTCAGACACTTCCTCCCGCCAATCGAACGTGAAGGAAACGCCGTATTGCTGTTGCAAGCATTGCAGTCTTTCGTTATCCGTATGGTTGGCAATCATCAACTGTTCGCGGTCGAATTTTTCGTGACTGACTAATCCCGCGAGAATCGCTTCTGCCATTCTTCCGGCGCCAATAAACAAAATTCGCGGTGTTTCTGCTTTCATTTTT